>CAZIYQ010000081.1:0-11633 GCA_964543505.1 uncultured bacterium
GCCGTAAATCGTTCTCATAGAACCCGGCCAGGCCTGTTTTATCGCCAGCAGGCCTTCCGCGGGGTTTCCTTGAATTTCCTTCCCATCCGGAGAGAGAATTATCGGTTCAATACCGAAGAACGGAAAGGTTGCTGATCCGGGTTTGAGGGACGTGGCAGCCGGAAGCGGTGTTATGAGGATGCCGCCTGTCTCGGTTTGCCACCAGGTATCGACAATGGGACAACGACCTTCACCGACAATGTTGAAATACCAGTTCCATTCCGGTTCCTTAATTGGTTCTCCCACCGTACCGAGGAGTTTAAGGGAAGAACGATCCCATTTGGTGACGAAATCATTTCCCATGCGCATGAGAGCACGCAAAGCCGTGGGCGCCGTGTAGAAGATATTGATTTTATGTTTTTCACAGATCTGCCAGAAGCGACCCGAATCAGGATAATTCGGCACCCCTTCGAACATGACCGTGATGGCCCTGTTTGCCAGAGGACCATAGATAATATAGGAATGTCCGGTAATCCAGCCAATGTCTGCTGTGCACCAGTAGATATCGCCGGGTTGATAATCAAAAATGACCTCATGACTATAGGAGGTGTAAACGAGATATCCGCCCGTCGTGTGCAAAACGCCTTTGGGTTTTCCGGTTGAGCCGGAGGTATAGAGGATGAACAGAGGGTCTTCTGCATCCATCATAACCGGCTCACAAGTTTCTGATGCTTCTTCCATTTCTTCGTGCCACCAGTGATCTTTTTCGGACATGGGAATCGCTTCCCCTGTTCTTTTTACCACAAAAACATTTTCGATGGACGGTGCATCCAAAAGTGCCTTATCGGCATTTATTTTCATGGGAATGTTCTGTTTTCTGCCGCGCACACCGGTGTCCTGGGTAACCAGAACTTTGCAGGTTGAGTCATTTATGCGGTCCCGCAGAGAGTCCGGTGAAAAGGCCCCAAAGACAATGGAATGGATGGCTCCTATCCGGGCACAGGCCAGCATCGCAATAGCCAGTTCGGGGATCATTTGCATGTACAAGCAGACTCTGTCTCCGCGGGTCACCCCGTGAGCCTTGAGGACATTTGCAAATTTGCTGACCTCCACCAGCATTTCTTTATAGGTGAATGATTTGTCTTCCTCGGGGTTATTCCCTTCCCAGATCAGGGCTTTATGATTTCCATATCCAGCTTTGACATGCCGGTCGAGACAATTATAAGAGACATTCAGTTTGCCGCCCTCAAACCATTTAATGGTTCCCTTTTCAAGATCATTATCCGAAACCTTATCCCATTTTTTATCCCAATCTAACCGCAGGGCTTTTTCACTCCAAAATGAGTCAGGGTCCTTGATGGATTTCTCATAAAGAGCTACGTATTCAGCCATATTTTTTATGTGAGCTTTTGAAGCATCCAAATAGTCAGGTTTGTACAACTTCGTCATTTCTTTCCTTCCTTATTAATTTAATTCACCAAGAGGCAATACTACTTTTCCATAGCTTTCATTCACAACTTGAGCCAGCGCCAGATAGACTGCGGAGAAACCGCAAAAGATGCCCTCCCAACCTGCAATAATCTTCAGAGTGGAATTCTCTGTTGCATCTGCCAGAGCCAATAACCAAAACAGGATAAACAATGACAGGAATACAATTTGCAAAGCTTTATTGTGTTTTAGGGTTGCAATCCACATGACAAATGTAAACAACCCCCACATAAATAAGTAAGCAACCATCGCAGCTTTCTGGCTTGGGTCTGTCCATCCCCATTTTGGCATCTGTATCAAAAATACAAGCGTCAGCCAGAACAGACCATACGAAGTAAAGGCGGTGGTCCCAAAAGTATTGCCCTTTTTCCACTCTAGCAGCCCGGCAAAGATCTGAGCCATTCCACCATAGAATAGACCCATTGCCAGCACCATACTGCCCAGGGCAAAAAACCCTGCGTTGTGCAGGTTCAGCAGGACTGTAGTCATACCGAATCCAAGCAGACCCAGCGGGGCTGGATTTGCAGTTGTATCCATTATCAAATTTTTCTCAGCCATTTTTTTCTCCTAATTTATACAATTTCAACTAACCTTCGATGTAATATGTACCGTTTCAATTTTGAATAGATAATCCTTCGGGATGCAAAATACATTGTTATAAATAATCCTAAAATATTTTATACAAGATGTAGATGTGCTCTTTACAATAATCAGGATGACAAATGCTGACACCTCGCTTCTCGTTCTATTTATTAACAATTGCACAGAAATTTCTTATCATAAAATATCTCCAGAATTATTAAAACAACTATAATAGGACTATAGTATCCTCTATAATTTAAAAATCATTTCAAAGACGTACCAAATAAAATTCGTAGTATCGCATGTAGCTGCATCTATAATTTTGGGCATGATCGAATTTCAAAATAATCCACCCCCCGAACCGGATTATCTGAGGCTGATGCTGCACAAGGTTTACGAAATCCTGCTGGTTGCCAGTCCCTACGATGCTTTTATACTGGAAGAAGACGGTCGGCTGTCTGAACAGATTATCACTGAATATCTGGATATGAGAATGCGAAATGCACCGCGCATCTGGCAGGCCTCCACGGCAACTCAGGCATTGGATATGATCGATAAGAGAAAATTTGATCTGATCATTGTCATGATGCGGATCCCCGATATGAATCCCATTGCTTTCAGTGCGAAGATCAAAGAACTCTATCCAAAAAAACCGGTGATCCTGCTTTTATTTGATGAGTCTGAATTAAAACAAATTCCTGAAAATCTCCCCAAAAAGACCATCGACTGTATTTTTATCTATTCGGGGAATGCCGATGTTTTCCCGGCGATCATTAAATTTGTTGAAGACCGTCAAAACGTGAGCCGGGATATCCGCATCGGAGATGTGAGAGCTGTCATCCTCATAGAGGACAATCCAAAGTATTACTCTCTGATTCTGCCCATGATCTACAAGGAGATCTTGTATCACAATTTAAAACTCATCAGTAAAACCGTTGATGAATCCCGGGTTCTTTTAAAAAAGATCGGCAGACCAAAAATTCTATTGGCCACCACTTTTGAAGAAGCGAGATATTATTTTTCTAAATTTCATGATAATATTTTTGGCATCATCTCGGATATCCGCTTTCCCAAAAATGGAGTGTTGCGGGAACGGGCAGGAATTGAATTCGCCAGGTGGGCTCGGAAAAAGGAACCTCATATCCCTGTTTTACTGCAGTCAACTGATTACAGTAATTCGAAACTGGCAAAAGAAGCTTCTGTAGGTTTTCTGCACAAAGGCTCCGTGCGAATGCTGCAGCAACTGAGGAAATTCATCCTTAATAACTTTGGTTTTGGTGATTTTCTATTTCGAGTCCCCAGTGGTGAAATTGTCGGTGTTGCCCAAAATCCGGCTGAATTAAAAGACCTTATCAGCCGTGTGCCTGATGAGACACTTATTTTTCACGCTTCTCACAACCACTTTTCCAACTGGCTCGCGGCGAGAGGAGAATTCTCAATCGCTACCAAACTCCATCATCTGCAAATAAGTGATTTTGATTCGATGGATGCTTTAAGATCTTTCCTTATCGGTGAAATCGAAGGGATGATGCACAAAGCCGGTATGGGGCGTATTACCAATTTTTCGGATGATGTCAATTTTGATTCAGCAAATTTTTTACGGATCAGTCCTGGATCACTCGGAGGTAAGGCCCGGGGGCTGGCCTTTGCCAATTCAATGCTGGAACAATCTGATTTAAAGGAAAAATTTTCCAATGTGGTCATCCGTATCCCGAAAGTCATGGTCGTTGGTACTGATGAATTTGATCATTTCATGGAGGTGAACCAGCTCTGGGAACCCATGGTATCTCTGATTGATTCTGAAATCATCACCAATCTGTTTCTAAAAAGTAAATTATCAGACGAGTTGGTCGAAAAATTAAAATTCATCCTGACAAAGATCACCGGCCCTCTTGCCGTGCGCTCATCTAGTTTGCTGGAAGATGCTCAGTATAACCCTCTGGCTGGTGCATACTCGACTTACATGCTGCAGAATTCCGATCCGGAGTTGGACAACAGACTCGATCAACTTTGTGAGGCGGTAAAAAGAGTTTTTGCTTCTATGTTTTACCACAGGTCAAAATCTGTCATCGTTGCATCACACCACCGTTTCGAGTCCGAAAAAATGGCGGTGATCATTCAAGAGCTGGTCGGTCGGCGTTTCAAAGATCGTTTCTACCCCGTTATGAGTGGAGTGGCACAGAGTTATAACTATTATCCTGTATCCTATATGAAACGGGACGAAGGTGTGGCTTATCTTGCTCTCGGATTTGGTAAAACCATTGTTGACGGAGAAAAATCTCTGCGGTTCTCGCCAAAATATCCGGCCATCCTTCCACAATATTACTCTGTTAAGTCCACAATACAGAATTCGCAAAATAACTTTTATGCTCTGAAATTTGGTCCTGAGCAGTCCATATTAACGGAGAAGGATCCTGACAATCTCTCGAAATATCCACTTGAGACAGCCGAAGCAGATGGCATGCTAAGGTATACTGCGAGTGTCATATCAGCCCAGGACGGTGTGCTGCGGGATTCGTTGAATTATGAAGGCGTCAGGGTGATAACTTTCGCACATTTCCTTAAATACAAGCTCTTTCCTCTTTCCGAAATCCTCGACGAAATTCTGACCCTCGGAAGCCGTTCACTGGGCTGTCCCGTTGAAATCGAATTTGCCGTGAATATTTTTAATGACGCCAAGCGTCTGCCTGAATTCTGCCTCCTGCAGATCAAGCCTCTGCCCCTCAGCAGTGTTGAACAGAGCGAAGAACTTGATGGAATATCAGAGGATTCAATTCTCTGCCGGACCAATGTCTGCCTTGGAAATGGTAAAATTGAAGGACTCCAGAATATTCTTTACGTCAAACCGGAAGTCTTCGATGCCTCAAAAACAACGGCGATGGCGAAAGAGCTTGAGAAATTCAACAAAAAACTGGGAGCCAGACATCCTTATATTCTGATTGGCCCGGGCCGCTGGGGTTCTGCTGATCCCTGGCTGGGCATCCCGGTTGTGTGGAATCAAATTTCAAATGTGAAAGTTATGGTAGAAATGGGTCTGGCTGAATTTGAGGTGGACCCCTCTTTCGGAAGCCACTTCTTCCAGAATGTCACGAGTATGAGGATCGGCTATTTTACGGTAAGCCATAAAGGACGCCTTGATAAACTCGACCGGGACTGGCTGGCTCGACAATATGTTGTGGAAGAAACCGAATTTCTGGCCTGGATAAAACTCGAAGAACCCCTTGTGGTGCAGATGGACGGCTTGTCAGGAAAAGGAATTATTTATAAACCTCATGAGCAAAAGGAAGAGCACATGGACGAGGAGGATTCCACCGGTATATAGTAACGGCCAGCAATCGGCTTAATCAACGATGAGCGTTAACATATAATGATTCTATTCTTTTAATGTATCCCAATTATCTGTATTTGCACTTGTCCTTGTATCTAAAAACGTGCATTACAATTTCTACCTTGCCGGATGATTTTCCAGGAGAACTTCTAGAATTAATTCGGCAATAAACTCGTTATCTTGTTTCATATTATATATCTCACTATGGGATTGGTCTCCATCTAGAATGGGATCATGAATGATTTTAATATCCCGGTGATCTTGAGTTTCGGTATAAACTATGTTACGTACTTCACCAACATTAAGTATAGCAATTCTTGCATTTGTGCTAACCCTAGTAAATGTGTCAGAATAGGTTCTTCGCAATTCGGTAATTTCATTGTTCCTATCTGTACAATTAAAAAATTCCACCCAATTTACAGATAATCCCTCATCTACCTGTCTGAGCATAAAAGCTGTGGCTAAAATTACCCCATTCGGAGCTGTAGTTGGTTTGCAATAGCGAGCAATGTGGTCGCTATCAGGTAGCCGGTCACCTTTCAATAAATAACAAGCCTTTTAAGTTATCTCGTACAACAACCTTTGTAAGTGTATCATCTGTAAGTAATCCTGAAATCCTAATTTTCCGTTTCGGATGTCTATAGTTTGGTTGAAAAAGTACAAAATGAATATCACCGTATTGTAAAAAATGCGCACTAAATAGTCGTTTATCTGTCTTCCAAGTTGCATAAATATTATGGTCGGGAGATAAAGATAACCTTGGAGATATTATGTCTGAATTCATTGTTAGAAAATCATAAAAACTGCTGATTGAGTTTACTGAAATACCAAGGGTGTTAGGACTTTCTTCTTTGGCAAAATTAAACAACGTAATAAGCTGATTTGCTAAGTTAGCTTGATTAGAAATAACAGGTGATCTTCTAATCTGATGTATCAATTCTTGTGTTTGGTCATCCTCTGTACTTACTAAGTCGGTTTGAGTAAATGCATTTCTTGCTAAGAATGGGAAATGTCTGTTTTTATTTTCTTGGTTTACATTAGGTGAATTGTCATATTGAAAGCATTCAAATACAGGTTTAGTTATAACTGCTTCATACATTTTTTTCTACTCCCCAAAATTCATGCATTTTATCAATCGTGAGGTCCGTGAAACCTCGAACAATCCATTCATGGGCTAAATCAAACCAGTTACGGAAGGAATCCTCACTATCGAATCCCATTGCTTTCAACTCGAAGATAAGTATAGGTAACTCATCTAAAATCCTTATACCTTGCTTAAGACTGATTGATAAATGCCCCTTTTGATCAGGAAAAGAAAAGTCTGCAGCCCAACCGACCTCTTTTGGATGATGTAAAAAACGTGTGTCTGATTTATTCCAATGGAAGTCTGAAAATATATTTGAGAGATCATCAATCGTTTCCCAACCGTTTCCTCTAGGAATATGATTAAGGTATGTAAGTTCATATTCTATCGGCTCAAGTTCACCTAATTCAAACTCATTAAATAAAGCTTTGACTGCACGGAATACAATTTCAAAATTGCTCATCATATTTTTGTAGCGTGGGTAATCATTTTTTCTCTTACGCCAGTTGAAATAAAACCTATCGTTTTGAAATTGAATTAATTGATCATCCGAATTACTAATAAACCATATTCTAGGAATAGGGAGTTTTGTTACTTTGTCAACCGCGATCTCCCCTTTGGTAGTCGCTAATGGCTGGGTATGTTGAAGTCTCGGATATTCAGCACGAAATTTATCCCAAAGTAAACCAATATGGGGTATTAATAAATTATCCGCCGGATGAATCCGCATACCGCAAACGACTTCATTAATAGGTGGATTCCTGTAATATGGAAGTCTTTTTATTAATGTAGAATCCTTCATCTTACTTGTCATAATTTCAAAAACCTTTTAGCTGTTTGATTAAATTTACAGATGATTATACGACCTTATTGTGAAAATGTTTACTATTAAATACACGTTCAAATTAACACTAACGCAATTATTCGTTACAATCCTTTACCGGGATGAAATAAAACTATTATCAATTTTTTCAATATACTTGCCACACGATTACTGCAATAAAGCATAGCTTAATTATTTCACACCTTAAATTTTATAAATAACTACTCAATCATCATGTTGAATTTACAATTCAACATATCCCTTCAAAAATATAAATCCTATCCCCCCTATCTCTCCTATATGTCTTTTCATAGAAAAATGCCACCAATGTTCTGAATTCAGGAATCTTTTCTTATCCAAAAAAGCCCAGCAGAATCAGGGGCATTCTGAAGCCACTCTATCTATTCTACAGACCGGAACGAGGGTTAATATCAGACTTCTTTCTTCGCCAGCACTTTCTGAAAAAAATTGTCGGTCCTCTGCCAGAAACCGGGGGCGTGATGGCAATCCGAATGCCCTTTGCCCGGGATGACCCAGAGTTTTACTCTATCCAAATTAGCGGCTTTCTCTAGTTTATAGGCTTGCTCAACGGGCACGGTGGTATCGTTTTCACCGTGGATCAACAAAAAGCTAGCAGTGGCGTTCTGAATGTTCGCCGCTGGAGCGAAACTGGCGAAAGTCCTGCCGATGCGACGTTCCATCTGACTGAAAATCAACCAGCCCAATGGGAAATAAGGGATATGCCGGCGTCTGAATTCCAGATTCATGATCTCACGGGGTTGGGCAAATGCTCCGACGGTCATAACCGCCTTTAACCGGTCATCAATAGAGGCCGTATAAATGGAAGCTGCTCCGCCAATTGAAAGACCAATGATCCCCAGATTATTGCCGGCTGTCTCGGAAGATTCCAGATAGTCAATGACGGCCTGAATATCCTCACTGAATTTGAGCATTGATGAATAGTCGTCAGGGTCGCTGCTGCCATGATTCCGGGAATCGAAAGCTAAAAGATTGTAGCCCTTTTTATGTAAATGCCGAATGTAAACCATCATCCTCTCGAGGTTTCGGTTCCAGCCATGCACAAGGATGAGCGTGGGCATTTCAGGCGCACCGGGAATCAGCCAGCCGTAGAGCTTTTTCTGCTTTCGCGTTGGGATTTTCACTTCAGCAAATGAAATATTGTATTTCCCGGGAGTGGTTTTATGAGGGGTGCGCGTGTTTTCATAAACGTGGTTCAGTCCGTAAAAAACAACCGCCAATCCGCCAATCAGGACCAATCCTGCCAGCCAAACAGATACCTGCAGCAAACTCATCAGGTGAGCATCTCAAATATCCCCTGACGGCGGTTTTTACGCACATTATTCCAGGGAAAATATTGCCCATTCATAGCAACATAAACCCCTGCCGGTAATACCTGCACAAAAGATAGAGCACTGCCCAGATTAAAAAGACCATCCGAACTGGAAAAACAATAGGGGATCATGGCTCCGGTGAGTACGATGGTTTTATCCGTTATATTTTCACCCAATAATCTCGCGGTTTCGGTGAGTGTGTCTGTGCCATGGGTGATCACGATTTCAGAACACTTTTCTTCTACACAGCGCTGTAAAATGTAATTCCTCTGACTGTCACTCATCTCGAGACTATCTTGCATCATCAATGTTTCAACATGGATGTCCAGCAGAGACCGTCCCAATTTCAACATTTCAGAGACGTGTGAGTGTTTGAAAAACAGGCGCCCGTTCAGTTCGTTGTATTCCTTGTCAAAGGTCCCCCCCGTGACAAAAAGTTTGATTGTATAATCCATTAATTTCCTCGAAAAATGCGGACGAAATTTAGCTGATATCAATCCAACCATGACTCTATTTTTAAAACAAATGATCAGTGCCCTCGTTGCGCCAGATTCCCTTCTGAAAATCCGCCGTCATGGGCTTCCGCCACTTCACGCATGTACCTGTTGCCTTCACCGATGTACATATTATACCGGATTCCAATAGTTTTAGAGAGCAAGGACAGCATGTTTGCCGTTGCGCGAACGTACTCCCCATGAGTGATTCGGTTTTTTCTTCATCCTGAGCTGCACCGGATAATCCCAGAGCATTGGCAGCCAAGGCCAAACGCTACCGGGTTCGTGTGGATATATCCCGAAAGATGGTCACTGCTAATTTGTATAAAACTGACGGAAAGATCCGCCGCGGCAATGGATCTCTTTTCATATTTCAGTAATCGCTATAAATCCAAAGAGAAGTTTATTCGTATCATGGTTTGTGAATAAACAATATTGTGCTTTAATTTATTAACCTGATAACATGAGTATTCATAAAATATGACCACAACTTTTTCGACCACCCGCTGCAGACTCAGAGTGCAGCTTTACAATTCTACTTCACTCGATCAGTATTGCCTTCGGTTATATCCTGTTATTGAGAATACTTTCTGGTCATTTTAGAGGACTGGAAAATGAAATGACGAGAAATTCGTCATCAATCTTAGTTGTGTGTTAATTAAAAGCAGTCAAGGCTATTGCTCCGGATCATAAAGCGTAGCTGATAAATTACCTGAAAGCAACAAATTTTAAGTTGGGCATACTTGTGAACTTTGGCGCTTACCCAAAGGCGGAAATTGTTAGAATGGTTTTATAAATAAGACCACGAACTATACAAAAAGCACGAAAAATTAAAAACCTTTTCGTGGTTGGAATAATCAACGGAGCACTTTATGTCATCTGAAATAATCATTTATACCACACAAGACGGCAAAACCAAACTTCAGGTAAGTTTGGAAGATGAGACTGTATGGCTTACCTAGGATCAAATGGCATTGCTATTTGGTAAAGCAAAATCAACGATAAATGAACATATTAAGAATGTATATGCAGGAAAGGAACTTGTGGAATCGGAAACGATGAGAAAATTCGGAAATTCCGAATTTTCTACCAAACCTACAAATTATTATAATTTGGATGTCATCATTTCAGTTGGTTATCGCGTAAAATCTTTACAAGGCACCCAATTCCGCAAATGGGCTACAGAGCGCATTCGTGAGTATATCATCAAAGGATTTACCATGGATGATGACCGGCTCAAACAGGAGGGCGCCCGGTCACGTTATTTTGAAGAGCTATTACAACGAATCCGCGACATTCGCAGCAGCGAGAGAAATTTTTATCAAAAAATAACCGATATTTACGCCACAAGCATTGACTACCAAAAAGATGATCAATTAACCAAAGAATTTTTTGCGACAGTCCAAAATAAAATGCACTATGCGGTTCATGGCAAAACTGCCGCGGAGCTAATTGATGAAAGAGTAAATGCCAAAAAACCATTCATGGAACTCACAAATTTTGAGGGAAAATATATAACGACACGTGATATTGGCATTGCTAAAAATTATCTTTCAGAAGATGAGCTAAAGCAACTGAATTTAATTGTTTCCATGTATTTGGATTTCGCCGAATTGCAGGCAACCAATCGAAGGCCGATGCGAATGGCGTACTGGCTCCAAAAGCTGGATGATTTTTTAAAAATCAGTGAAAAAGAATTGTTAGACAATACCGGCAAGGTGAGCCATCAAAAAGCATTGGATAAAGCCAAAGCCGAGTATGATAAATACAGGAAAGAAGAAGACAAAAAGTATATTTCCGACTTTGACCGTGGTCAATTGTTTTGCCGAACAGACAAAAGGATTCCGTAAAGAACTTGTTGGCAGAACCGGTTTTCTGGCAGATGAGATTTTTTCTAATAAAAAGTTGGAACTTGCAGAAGGTGATATATTAAAAAATGTTCAGGAAGTTCAAAAAGAACAAGGGCTAAAAACCAACACCCGGCTTGATGGGCTTCATTTTACTATTGAGATGGAAACCGGCACCGGCAAGACTTATGTCTATACCAAAACCATGTTTTAACTTTATAAAGAGTATGGCTGGAGCAAGTTTATCATCATGGTGCCGTCGGTTGCCATTCGGGAGGGCGTGCATAAGTCACTGGAAATAACCGCGGATCATTTCCAGGAAATTTACGGCAAGAAAATTCGCTTTTTTATTTATGACACTAAAAACAAATCCAACCTTGTCAACATTAAAAGCTTTGCCAATACAGCGAATATTGAAGTGATCATTATGAACTATCAGGCCTTTGCCACCCGCAGCAAAGCGTCGCGGAAAATATATCAGAAGCTGGATGTCATCCAGTCCGAAAAGCCGATATAGACACCCCCATCTCCATCGGATACCATGGTTGGATTGATCTGGTCACCTGGTGCAATAACCACATCCTGGGTCCAAATGATGTTCCCGAGGTGATCCATCATTTTGGCAAATATGTCATAATCCCCATTTCTGGTATCCC
>CAZIYQ010000082.1:0-11568 GCA_964543505.1 uncultured bacterium
GTTGTCGATGTCTGCGGAGTCTGTGATGGTCCCGGTTTAAATGCCGATGACTGTTGCGGGAATGACGTCCCCGACTGCGCCGGAGTGTGTGGTGGGATATCTGCTCTCGATGTCTGTGGTGTCTGCGATGGCCCCGGATTGAATGCATCCGGTTGCTGTGGAAATGATGTCCCCGACTGCGCCGGGGTGTGTGGTGGAACATCCGCCCCCGATGTCTGCGGTGTCTGCGACGGTCCCGGTTTGAATGCCTCAGGCTGTTGCGGCAATGACGTCCCCGACTGCGCCGGTGTCTGTGGAGGTACATCCGTTGTCGATGTCTGTGGTGTCTGCGACGGCCCCGGATTGAATGCCGACGGCTGCTGCGGAAATGATACTCCCGACTGCACCGGAGTGTGTGGCGGAACTGCTGTAGTTGATGAATGCGGCGTCTGTGACGGTCCCGGCATCCTGCCCGGTGAATGTGACTGTGCAGGGAATGTATTGGATGAATGTGGCGTCTGCGGTGGTTCCGGCCTGAATGCCGACGGTTGCTGTGGAATTGATATCCCCGATTGCAATGGCGATTGTGGTGGGACAGCCGTCATCGATGAATGTGGTGTTTGTGGTGGTTCCGGTCTTAACCAATGGGGTTGTTGTGGTAACGAACAACCCGATTGCTTCGGAGATTGTGGCGGAATTGCACAATTTGATGCCTGCGGAATTTGTGCGGGTCCGGGCCTGAATGCGGATGGCTGCTGTGGAAATGATGTACCCGACTGTTTTGGAGTCTGCGGTGGCATGGCCGTGCTGGATGAGTGCGGCGTCTGTGACGGTCCCGGTTTGAACGCTGCCGGCTGTTGCGGTAACGATGTACCGGATTGTGCCGGTGTTTGCGGAGGCGTATTGGTCATCGACGAATGCGGTATTTGTGGTGGATCCGGACTGAATGCATCCGGCTGCTGTGGAAACGAAGTTCCGGATTGTTTCGATGTTTGTGGTGGAACGGCTGCACTTGATGAATGCGGTGTCTGTGACGGGCCCGGCATCCTGCCCGGTGAATGTGACTGCGCCGGGAATGTACTGGACTGCAACGGAGAATGCGGTGGCACAGCCCTTACCAATGAATGCGGCTGCTACGGTGGATCGACCGGGCTTGTTTCCGATTTCTGCTATGGCTGCCTGGATCCTGCTGCTATGAATTATGACCCGGTCTATACCATTGAACCGGGTTTCCCGAATCCAAACGACATCTGCGCCTATCAGGGAGATTTTAACAATGACGATCAGGTAAATGTTACCGATGTGGTGGAGATCGTAGGGTTTATTCAAGCGCTTGGTACCCCAACCGACTATCAGCTGCTGACCTGCGATATTAATGGTGACGGCCTGCTGAATGTGGTCGATCTGGTAACGATCATCGATACGATTGTAAGTCCTGCCAGAACGGACTACGCTCAAATATTGAACTGTAACCTGCTCACCGATGGCAGATCCGTCCGTGTGCAGAGTGAGGGTGATGTCGCCGGCGTACAGATGAGGATTCACGGTGAATATGCTATAGAAGAAGCCTCAATTTCAGAGGGTTGGCAATTGTTTGATGACAATGGTCAAATGATCCTGTTGAGTATGACAGGTGCCAAATTAAATGGAGATCTGTTATTCAGATATTCGGGTAATCTGACTGTGGAATCCAACATTGTTGTGGATTGGTATCAGAACAACTTCCAGGCAGAGATGATCGATCTACCGTCGGAATATGTTGTGGCGGAGGCCTACCCCAACCCCTTCAATCCGTCAACGACGATTGAGTACAGCTTGCCAGCTGCAGCGCATCTAACCATGTCCGTTTACAACATTCTCGGAACCAAAGTTGCAGATCTGGTGAATGATGAAATTCCTGCCGGTAATTATTCCGTGACCTGGAACGCGGATGCCTACGCTAGCGGTATTTACTTTGTCAGACTCGAAACTGCGGGATATACACATACCCAGAAGATCATTCTGATAAAATAAACTCCAATGCTTACAGGACTCCACGGTCCTGTGCAAGGGGATTAAATTAAATTCAAGAGGGCGGTGTTTACATCGCCCTCTTGAATTTTTAGCTGGTCAATTTCAAGCCCGGCGGTTTATCTGCAGGTCTGGTTAGGCCCGTAAAATATTTGCAATCTGATGAGTTTCGTACCGGATGGCATATCTTTAAATTCTTAAATTTGACCCATGAAAATAGTCAAGATCATACAGTGGGACATGGGTCACAGGGTTCTCAATCATCGCTCCATCTGCAGGGGACTTCATGGCCATCGTTACAAAGCTGAAATTTGTGTTGAGGGTGACATTGTCACTTCACAGGGTATTTCGGAAGAGGGAATGGTCGTCGATTTTTCGGATATTAAAAAGGCCGCACTCGATGAGATCCACTCAAAACTGGATCACGGCTTCATGGTCTGGGATAAAGATAGCGAACTGCTGGAATTCCTGACACACACAGAGGGTCACAAACCGGTCATCGTGCCTTTCACCCCCACGGCAGAAAATGTAGCAAAATATATTTATGATATTCTGCAGTCAAAAATAAAAGACATCCACAATACGGGCTTGAGATTGTATTCTGTCAAACTGTGGGAAACCCCCACGAGTTACGCTCTGTATTCCAGGGAAGATTGATTCCCCAACTTAGTGGGATTTCAACAAGTGATCAATCCCGGATTTCGCATTTCGCTGACTAATTGCCGCAGATGGTTTCCATGAGTTTTGCACAGACCAGATAGGGATCCATATTGGCCGATGGGCGGCGGTCTTCCAAATAACCTTTGCCCGCATTGGCAGTTGCCATGGGTATTCTCACAGAGGCTCCTCTGTCACTGACCCCGTAGGTGAATTTATCGATTGAACAGGTTTCGTGATAACCGGTGAGCCTTTCCTCATTGTGGGCACCGTAAACGGCTATATGTTCTTTGTGCTTTTTCTGCAATTTTTTACAGGCCTCTGTAATCACATCAATTCCGCCCTCACCCCGGGTTTTGTTGGTACTGAAATTAGTATGAGCCCCGGCACCGTTCCATTCACCCTTCACCGGTTTGGGATGCAATGTTGCATAGATATCCCATTCCTCCCCGGTTCGGTAAAGCAACCAACGCGCCAGCCACAGCTGATCTGAAACTTCGAGAGGACTCAGCGGTCCAACCTGAAATTCCCATTGGGCAGGCATGACCTCGGCATTGATCCCGGAGATGGCAATTCCAGCTGCCAGACAGCGCTCGAGATGTTCTTCTACCACATCCCGGCCGAAGACTTCGTCAGCACCAATACCACAATAGTGCCCGCCCTGCGGTGCTGGGAAACCGTTATTAGGCCATCCCAGGGGACGGGTGCCTTCAAAAAAAGTATATTCCTGTTCGATTCCGAATAGGGGTTCCAGATGGGCGTAGACCTCGGTCGTTTTTCTCAAGCTGGCGCGCGTGTTTGTAGGGTCGGGAGAACCATCAGGCAAAAATACCTCGCATAGGACAAGAATATGGTCTCCGCCACGAATCGGGTCCGGGATAAAACAAACGGGTTTCAGCGCTCTGTCACTGAAATTCCCCTCAGCCTGCTGCGTGCTGGAACCGTCAAATCCCCAATCGGGAATTTGTGTGATTTTTTTAACGGGCCCATCGATTATTTTGGTTTTTGAACGTAATTTTGCGGTTGGTTTGTGGCCGTCAGTCCAGATATACTCAGCTTTTATTTTTTTCATTTTATCCTACTTAATTTAACAGGGAATGTGAATTGGACTCAGTTCTTTGTAAGATGAGAGGATCAATTGTGTCTCTGTCCGGTCAACTCCGGGCCAGGTTTGAATCTCACGTAGCAGTTTTTCAAGGCTGGCAGTGTTCTCAGTTTGTACGAACAGCACGTGAGAACCCCGGCCGGTGGTAGAGAAACATCTCAAGATCTCTCTGTTATTTTTTGCATTTTCGACGATCTCTCCGTAATGTGCGGAAGTTTCTGACACTACCGTGATCAGGGCAGAAACATCGAGGCCGACAGAACGGGGGTTCACGACGGCTTTAAATCCACTGATGACGCCGGAATCCTGAAGTTTCCTGATCCGTTCGGAAACCGCCGGAATGCTCATTTCGATTTTATCGGCAATATGACTGGCTGATGCTCTTCCGCTAACCTGCAGTATTTCGAGTACCTGACGGTCAACATCATCAGCTATGTAATTTCTTTTGTCATTCATGGATTAAAATTATAATGGTATGGTCAGAACATACAAATATAATTATATAAAATATTATTTATGATTAATAATATAAAGAATCTAATAAATATACTTAACATTATTAAATTAATAAGAAAGCTATAGGTCCGGCTCTTGTCTTATCTGTATCCAAAGGTGTTGTGTCTCATTATTCTGACAAGCACTGTTTGTCAGAAAACATTTTGTGAATTCTGCCTTTTGTATTAAAAATAGCTAATCAGGTAAATATTGCAGTGGCGGAATTATTTTCTGCATTTTCCATGGCAGTGTCTTGCATCTGATTGCCAGTCTTTAACAGGTGTTAAGGAGGAGGTCTGCAGGTAAAGATATTCATCCTGATTGATACACTTATCCGGGGACAATGCAAAACAGATGCCTTGGTCTCGATGAATTCCACCTGAAATTGACAATATTTGACCCCATGGATTGATAATATCAGTTGAATCATCTTTTTATTAACAGCTGGTATATTTTTTGCTTTGGTAGTACCAACAGTCAAGCGAAGTTAAATTATATTAATGATTCGCGTAAATATAAAATAGTATGACATCAGATACAATAACCAACCGGGAATCCCTAATAGGGTTGCAAGTCCGTATTCCTCTGAAAAGCAGAGCAAAACTGTTTTGTTCATGCGAGAACAGATCGGGGATGTTGCCGAACACTTTGATTTGTCCGCGATGCCTCGGTGTCTCTAAAACCAAATTTGAAATTAACAAAGAAGCTCTTGAAAATGCCATCAGATTGGGTGTTGCTCTGAGATGTAAGACCGACAGGGTAGTCGCCTTTGACCGTATGTACACCTCAATGGAAGCATCCCCGAAAGGCTACCAAATCACCCAGGTAAATCATCCTCTATGTTATGACGGCTATTTGAATCTGCAGCTCAATGGGAGTCTGAACCGCATAAAGATAAAGACCGTCCATATCGAAGAAGATGTCGCTGAATTCATCCAACTCCCGGATGAATCCTTTATTGATTTTAACAGTAGCGGAGCACCCGTTGTAGTTGTTAAAACCCATAAGGAAATCAATTCACCCGATACAGCTTTTCTATTTCTCAATCGTTTAATGCAGGTGACCAGTTACCTGAATATTGCGGTTTTACAGGATACATCAAAACCTGTACACTGCAGTGCAACCGTTAGCATAGGTGTGCCGGGTGAGGATATTTATGGCACTGAAAAAATCTTACCGGAATTCGACTCGTTCCACAGTCTTAGACATGCAATTCAGGATGAAGTGCAGAGGCAGCAACAGCTCTACAAAGCACAACGGAGCACATATCAAATGAATTTTTCTATAAAGGAAGACCAAAAATTTGCAGTTGAAAAGTCAACCCGCACAATTCCCGGTACACCGGAAACATTAATTCGACCGCTGATCGTATCTGATGAATTACTGAATAAACTTCGGGGGGAGATTCCTGAATTACCGGAAGATAAAGAAATTCGTTTGGTTTACCGACATGGTATCAATCGCACGCAGGCAGATATGATCTCCGCAGACCAATCTATAGCAGAATATTTCGAAAACCTAGTGGTTTACGTCCCGCCGATTGCAGCGGTTAAGTGGCTGCTTGGTGCAGTCTTCCAGGTGATGTTCGAACGAAAATTGAATATTAATGAATTTCCTATCTCTGCAAAACGACTAGGAGAACTGATCAACCATCTTGAGCAAAAGACCATTAGTAATGCTGCAGCCCGTACTGTTTTCAGGCAAATGCTGGATGACCCCAGGTCTTCAACTGAGATTATCGTAGATAACATGTTATACCTAAAGGAAGATTACGATAAATTATTTGCCGTGCCACAGTGCAAATCCGGAGATTACATGCCTAACGAAACTGATCAAAAGGCAAAGCCGCAGGAAATACAGAGTATTTTCATGAGTCAATTACTGGAGACCCGGAAAAAATAACCCTAATAATTATTTAGACACGGGGTATGAAAAGGTCGAATATTAAAAATATATTACTGGAGTTAAAATGACAGACGTATTTGAAAACCTCTTAAGCCAGCTGAACAAGTTTGGTGAGACCGTCGTTGATAAATCCGGTTTCTATTTTAAGAAGGCGGTTGATAAAGGTGAAAAACTCTCTAAAATCGGGAAAATTCAATTCGAAATTGAAAAAGCACGCCGTGATTTAAAAAATAAATATATGCAGCTGGGAGATTTCATCTATCAGCAGCATCAAATTGCACCGGAAGAAGTTTTACAAGGTGAAGAATATCATTTATTCCTCGAAGGCATCAAAACCATCCAAACCCTGATCGATGAAAAAGAACAGGAAAAAAAGGATATCAAAATCCCTCACGAAGAAGAGCTGGAATTCTCCGAAGAACAATAATTCAATTTTAAAGAATAGGGGAAAAGCCCTAAATTTTCCTGCCTGAAAAATTGTTGTATCGGTTTTGGCTCCATCAAGACAATAAAATGAAAAATCGTGGTTTTAAAATTATCCTTGTGTCCGATAGTGAATCGGAAATAAGGCAACTGAATATTAATCGGAAACTCCTTTACGGTCTTCCGGTGCTTTTGGTTGTTGGGATCGCTTTTATATTGTATTTATTCTCTAACTTTTATTCTAATAAAATCTATACTCAAAAACTGGAACAAGTCAAAGCTGACAATTCCAAATTGGTCGAATCCATCCTCGAGACTGAAGAGCGAGCCAATCTTTTACAGGACCAATTGGATAACATCAAGAAGAGGGATGATCTCATACGAGAGATGGTAAAGCTCCCTAAAATAGATGATGACATTCGTAAGGTTGGTGTAGGTGGTAACAAGGCTTCCGATGACGAATCTTCCCTGGAATATCTGCTACCGGATCATTTCAAGGGTTTACATTCACTGAAGAAAAATTTTGATTTTCTCAACCGGTTGGCGAATCTTGAACAACTTAGTTATGAGGAGATCTATAACCGTGTGACCTCTGATCTTGAGCGGTTTCAATCATTCCCGGCCGTCCATCCCATTCCGCTGGATAATTGCCATCTTACGTCAGGTTTTGGGATGCGGGTTGATCCGATTGATCGGAAAAACAGATTTCATGAGGGGAACGATTTTGCCAGTCGTTGGGGAACTCCGGTCAGAGCAACTGCCGACGGCATCGTGAAATCCTCAAAATATTATGGGACCTTTGGAAATTATATTGAAATTGACCATGGCCATGGTTTAAAAACGATTTATGGGCATATGTCCAAACGTAAGGTAAAAAGAGGCGACAAGGTAACCCGGGGACAAATTATCGGAGCAGTTGGGAACACGGGAAAATCCACTGCGTCTCACCTGCATTATGGCGTTAAGTATAAACGAAAAGATGTTGACCCCTCAGATTATTTTTATGATCTGACTATTGAATAGCGCCCCTTGTCGTTTTCAATTCAAAATTCTCTGACTTAATCAATGAAACAAAAATTTTACATAGAGACCTATGGTTGTCAGATGAATGTCTATGATTCTGAACTGGTCGCCAATCTGCTGTATCAATCCGGATACGAGAAAACTGAAGATATCGCAAAAGCGGATGCGGTTTTTCTGAACACCTGTGCTATCCGAGAAAAAGCAGAAGATACCGTTCACAACAGACTGGATAATTTCAAGCATCTGAAGAAGAAAAAACCCGACATGCTCATAGGCTTGCTTGGTTGCATGGCCCAGCACCTCAAGAACGACCTCTTTGAACAGAAACCCTATGTGGATGTCATATTGGGTCCTGATTCATACAGGAAACTCCCGGAGATCATCAACAGCCGGCAGAGGCTGGAGAACCACATTGTCGATACCACGCTCTCCCGCTATGAAATTTACGAAGATCTCTTCCCCTCAAGAGCATCCGGGATCAATGCCTGGATCTCAATCAGTCGCGGATGTGATAAATTTTGTACCTTTTGCATCGTGCCTTTCACCCGCGGTCGGGAGCGCAGCCGCAGTATCGACAGCATCGTAACAGAAGCCCGCAAAGCAGTGGCGGAAGGTTATCCCGAAATCACACTTTTGGGTCAGAATGTAAACTCATTTCGCACTGAACAAGGTAATTTCCCGGAGCTGCTGAAAGCCGTGGCACAGATAAAAGGGCTGGAACGGATCCGCTTTACATCGCCGCACCCTCAGGATGTGGATGACCATATGCTCCAGGTGATGCAGGATTATCCCAATATCTGCAATCACATTCACCTGCCACTGCAGGCCGGTTCGGACAAGATCCTGAAACGAATGAATCGTACCTACGATAAGGCGCATTTCCTCGATCTGGTAAAACGCATTAAACAGTACCTGCCGGATTGCTCCCTCTCAACCGACATCATTGTTGGATTCCCGGGCGAAACGGAAAATGAGTTCCTTGAAACGCTCGAAGTGGTCTCGGAGGTAACTTTCGATTCGGCGTTCATGTTCAAATATTCCATGCGGCCCGGAACAAAAGCCGCAGAATACACCGATCAGGTTAAAGAAACAACCAAGCAGGAGCGGTTAGAGCGGCTCATACAGCTGCAGAAGAAAACGAGTCTACAGGCAATTGGTCGGCATATCGGCACGGTTCAGAGGGTGCTGGTTGAAAAGGAAAGCAAAAAATCTGATCATCAATGGGCAGGCAGAACAGAAGGGAATACCTGGGCCGTCTGGGATAAAACTTCAGAAGTGCCGCGCCAAATGGTGAACATCAAAATCATCGACGCAAAGGGCATTACTCTATTCGGGAAAAGGATTGATTAAAGGAATCAAGTATGAGAATAGTCAAAATATTTATCTTAATTGTCATTGTCATCGGACTCAGTATGCTGCTATACGAAAATCAGGAATTAAATCCTGATCCCCTCATCATCTGGTTGTGGCCCGGTATGATCAAAGCCGTACTGCTGCCCATCCTCATTGCTCTCACCTTATTGGCTGGTGTCTTTGTCGGATTTCTGATTGCCTTGACCCAAATCGTGGCACAAAAAAGTGAAGCCCGCGCCCTGCGCAACAATGTCAAAAAACTGCAGGGTGAGCTGGATGAACTCCGTAACCAGGCCATCAGCGATGTGAGTGATATCGTGATCCGGGATACGACGGAGAATGTTGAACTATGAGCTTTAACATTTATCTCATAATCGCAGTTATCATTGTCATCGCCTCGATTGTTTATTTTTTCCAGGTAAAACCGGCTAAAAAAACCAGCCTGAAAGACCTTTACTCCGAAGGACTGGACTTGCTGATTACCGGCAGACTGAAAGATGCCTACCGTAACTTCCGCACGCTTGTTCAGAAGGACACAAATAATATTAAGGCGTATCTCAAACTTGGGCAGGCTGCCAGGGAGGGCGGCAATCCTTCACAGGCCTTAAAAATTCACAATAGTTTGATTATCCGTAAGAATTTGACTTTTTACGAACGCATCGAATTGTTTAAAAATCTGGCTCTGGATTATGCCAAACTCGGTAATCTTGACGCATCCATTGAAAAAGCGCAGGCCATCCTGAAAATTGAAAAGGGGAATGAATGGGCACAGACCCATCTGGTTAAATTTTATCGGGAAAATAAAGATTGGGCAAAAGCCGGTGAGTATCTCGCTCAGTTGCAGAAAACCATTGGGCATGCTGACACGCACAAGTTGGCTCTTTACAAGACCCAGGAGGGCAAAGCCCTTTTGGATCAGAAAAACTTTGTCAAAGCCCGGGAAAAGTTTGATGAAGCTCTGAAAATGTGGAGCGATATGGGCGTAGCCCATTATCTATCGGGGAATACCTATTCTACCGAAAGTGAACTTGCCTATGTCCAGGCGGAGAAGGTGAGGAAAAGCTCTTCCAAATCTGCCGCCAATCAGAAAAAATATGATGATGCCATGAACAGGGCTAAATCCCTGTTGAACAAGGCAGTCTCCAACTGGATTAAGTTCACAGAGATCGACCCGGAGCAATCCTGGTTGGTACTCCCTAAATTGAAAGATGCCCTGTTTGCTCTGGATCGCTACGATGAGATCGTGAGCATTCTCAAATCCATTTTGGCAAAAGATGGTGATAACACTGAAGCATTGGCAGCCCTGGCTGATTATTACAACAATAAAGGGGACAATGCCGAAGCCCTGGAACTCATCGAATCCGCCATGGATAAGGATGATCAGTCCCTAGTGACGCATCTCATCCGGTTGAAGCTGAAACTCAATAAACCTGAACTGCGTAAACTCTCGGCGGAAGTGGACAAAGTGATCGAGATTGCATCAACTGATAAATACATGCGTTACCGGCAGGATGACCGTTCCGACCTGCGCTGGCTCAATGGCTCCATTGATTACCCGGATTCTCCCGAAAAGTAGTGCAGTCCTGTGTCGGCAGTTACTGCTGCTGACCCTCTCGGTTTCGCTGCTTTGCTCCCAGACGATTGACGAATGGATCGCTCTGGCAGAAAGAGGCCAGCTGGACAATGTCCGGGATCATTTAAGCGATATACGCCAGCATTACGGTACCGATCCCGGTCTGATCTATCTCTCGGCTTTGCTCGAGGAAGATGGTGCTGGTGCCGTTGATCAATACCGTGATCTGTGTGACCAATACCCGGGGAATCCCTATTGTCACCGAGCCCTGCTGAAAATTGCCGAATTCTACTACACCTCCGGACTGTATATCAAATCAGGGGATTGGTTAAAAAAATATCTGCGCAAGGGTCCCCAAGATAAGGATAAAAAGCGAGCTCTGAAATTACTGGAACGTTCAATGACCATCTCGGGAAATGCAGATTCCGTCAGCTATTATCGGGATCTTTTTTCAGGTCACAGCCCCGATGAGAAGCTGCCCGTGGCCGAGCCGGTTGTTCCCCCGCCGAACGGGGAAAACAAAATGCAGCCAATTGTCAGCGGAAAAGGTGACTATGCCGTGCAGGTGGGGCTCTTCAGCAGTATTGAAAATGCGGGTAAGCAGCTGAATCGCCTGCAGGAGAAGGGTTTTGCCGGCCGGATCAGCATCAGTATAAAAAATGGCAAAGCCCTGCATGCGGTGATCATCGGGCCGTACGCTACCGATGCAGACGCCAGAGAGATCAGTAAAAAAATTAAATCCGGTCTGGGACTGGATTCCTTCGTCATCAAAGAATGATGAGCGGGAAAAACGATGGCGGGTATTTGGCCATCGTCCATGGAAGCGAATGTGACCCTGGTGGGCGCCGCGGCCTTCAAAGCCGTAGAGGGGCTTAACCGTCCCTGGTGGGTTCGATTCCCACACGTTTCCGCTAAGTAGTTATTATACTGCAGAATAGCCCCGATGTCATCATGGCATTCGGGGCTTGGTTTATACTGTCAGGGGGCACTTCAAAATACACCACTTAGGGGCACATGAAACTGCACCACCTTTAAAGCAAAGTCA
>CAZIYQ010000083.1:0-11455 GCA_964543505.1 uncultured bacterium
TGTTAAATAAAAAGAACAGGAGGTCCTTATCATGAATAATATGGTAACAGTATTTTATATCGTATTGTCATGCCTTTTACTGATTCAGCCGAGTTCCGGAGCCACGCCTCAAGTGACATTATCTCAGAGTTTCATCACTCCGAGGCAGAACATTTTTAACGATACCACCTCTGATCACTGGAAGCTAGGTCCATCAAACGATGTCTATCACACTCAAACGGATCTTCAGTATCAGCAAACCTTAGGCGATCATTTCAAATTTTCAACCCATTTGGACTATGGATCAGGAAATTACCGATTCGCCGATCAATTCAGATTACAAACTCTTTATGGTCAGATAATTTATCCAAACCAGACACTGAAATTAGGGCGCCTGACTCAATGGAATTCCCTTGTCAATGCCAGGTTTGACGGTGCCGACTATTCCTATAAATCGTCTTCCATGGGAGAATTGAATATTGCAGGAGGCAGGATAGCTTCTTTTACAGGAAAATCCAGTGATGAGTCCTTCTTCATAACTTCCTGGGGTAAAGCTACAGCATCATCGAAGATCACTCTACAGGTGTGGGGCAATTTTACTAATTCTGATGAGTCCGTAAAATCAGGACTGGTCATGACCCAGAAGTTAAAAAATAGATTCAATTTAATAACTTACATCTCCTGGAATTTCTCGGAAAATAAACCCTATTATAATCGTGTCCGCCTTGACAAGAGATACGGTCATCATAAAATCCTATTTGATCTTACTCACCGAAATTACGATCTTAAGAAGATTTATCCCTTCATAAAAAAATCCCTTTTCGTTTCCCCAACAGCCACATTCAGTTTGTTGTCAAACTTTGAAAACGGAACACAGTTAATCAATAAAATCGGTGTCAGAATTTCAAATAAAAACTGTTACTTTTACTCCGGCACTCTTTCCACGCATTCAGCTCAGTTTAGTTTAACTGCCGGTAATAATTCAGATGATATTTTCATCGGTGGTGATTTTTCATTTTCCGCCAACTTAATTAAAGCCATTTCCTATGGAGGTAGCATCTCATACAATTCTCTTGATTTTGCAGGAAATATCGAGACCCAGAATTCCCTGGGAGCTTATACATGGGCCAAATGGAAACCGGTTCCCAATTTCTTGATTGAAATTTTTGCAAGGGTGTATCAAAATAGTTACTTTAGTACAGACGGGAGAGGGGGTTTAAATGTTATCTATACGTTCTAGCCTGATCATTACAATCGGTTGTTTAGCCCTCGGTATTTCTCAAAACCGGGATAGGATCATCTTTCCTCATGCCATTCACATTACCGATGCGGAGCTGGTGTGTTCTGATTGTCACGAAGATGTGAACGATTCAATGTCATTAAGTGAAAGTCTTTTACCTGATAAGGAAGTCTGCAGTGATTGCCACGAGGTTGAGGAAGAATGCGAACTTTGTCACAGCAATCCGGATAATCCGGAAACTTTCCTGATTAAAGGAAATTCTTCCGGTTTGGATTTTCCACATCAGCTGCACCTTGCCAGATACAGCGACTGTACAACCTGCCATGCAAATGTAGTGGGAGACGATATCGGTGAACCCCGACAAGTATGGGCTCCTGCAAAATGCAGTGACTGTCATCGTGTTAACAAGCCCTTCAGTCACTCATTGAATTGGCGAATTGAACATGGTTCAGAGGTCTATTTGCCACAATCCAGAAGTTGTAATCTTTGCCACACCGAAAACTTCTGCGATAACTGTCACCAGATGCAGCAGTACACACCGCGCCAACATCCCACAGAATACCTGTTGAAGCATGGTTTCGAAGCCCGAATGGAATATTTAGAATGCGAGACCTGTCACGAAGTTGACAACGACTGCCGGAAATGCCATCAACAGCAATCTATCATGCCGGTCAGTCATAGTAGTTTTAACTGGGTAAACAGCACTTTCCCCGGGGGTGGTCTCCATAGTGAAGCTGTTGAAGATTCACCCGAACTCTGCAGGGTCTGTCACACTTCTGAATCCTGTCAACGAATTGGCTGTCACGCGGGAGGTGTAGAATGAAAATTAGAAGAATCACTTTGATCCGTACTTGTCTTATCTCCCTTTCTTTTGTGATTTGGAATTGCACTGAAACAACTGCACCCAAAATGCATCCCCTGGAATGGATGGATCAAAGCAGTGAAGATTTTCATGGTTATAACCTCTCACAAAAAGGGGATGACCAATCTGGACTGCAGGGAATCGAGTGGTGTCAGACTTGTCACGGTGAAGAATACAAGGGTGGCACTGCCGGCGTATCCTGTTATAAATGTCATGCAGGCGGCTTCAGCGGACATGTTGATCTTAACGACCTGATCAATACCGAAAGCAGTGATTTTCATGGCTTGGCTCTGTCCGAAAACGGCCTTGCCGGACTGGATCGCTGCAGAGACTGCCATGGGGTAGATCTTTTTGGAGGAAAGTCTGGCGTATCCTGCAGTCAATGCCACGAAGGCGGATACAGCGGACATCCTGCTCAAGTGGAATTTATCGATCCCTCCAATGAGAATTATCACGGTAAAATATTCTGGGATAACGGTTGGGATTTTACCCATTGTCAAAACTGCCACGGAGAAGATCTGTCCGGTGGTTTTACAGGAGTAGCCTGTGTCAGTTGCCATATCGAAGAAAATAGCATCGGTTACTGCGCCAATTGTCACGGGAACAGGGAAGACGGCGCAGCCTATCCCCCACTCAGTATTAAAAACCAATCTGACCCGACTCTGCTTTCGGTAGGAGCACATCAGACTCATATGGAAACAACCGTCACGACCGTAGATTGTAATCGCTGTCACATTGTGCCTGAAAATTACCTCGATGCCGATCATCTTGGCTCAGATAATATCGCAGAGATCACCTTCAACCTGGACTTTGATCATAATAACGGTGCTGCAAACTGGGATCACGAAACGGGGACCTGCTCCAACGTTTATTGCCATGGCGCTTTTTCTTTTCCGAAATCTGAAAGTAGTGACACCTGGGTCTATCTCGAGGATGAGATAACAGGTAATAATGTGTTCATGGTTTGGAATGACCCACAGGGAGCTGAATGTGGTACCTGTCACAGTTTACCGCCTCAGGGGCACAGGGGTGCGTATACCCAGACTCAATGTACCTGGTGTCACGCATCCGTCGTTGATGCAAATGGTGAAATAATTGATCCCACGAAACACATTAATGGTGAAGTAAATCGAAATTAAAAAGGAGAATCATGTACAAATCAAGCATAATCGTTTTGTTATTTACAATGTTTGCCTGGGCAAATGGCGATGCCACTGCAAAAGAAGCGAAATATGTTGGTGCCACCAAATGTAAAATGTGTCATAAGAAAGCAAAAAAAGGAAATCAGTATGGAAAATGGGAGGAGACTCTGCATGCCAAAGCCTTCGACGCTTTAAAATCTGATCAAGCAGCCGAGATTGTTAAAAAGCTCGGGCTCAAAACTGCCGCCTCTGAATCGCCTGAATGCCTCGTCTGTCATACAACCGGCTATGGCAAGGGTGGTTATGAAGTTAAGGATGCAGCTTTCTGGGCACAAGTCACCGGTAAAGGGAAACCCGTCAAAGATGTAAAAAGAATGGCTTCGTTGCAGAATGTAGGCTGTGAGGCCTGCCATGGAGCAGGTGGTGATTACAAATCAAAAAAGAGCATGGCTGCAATTTTTAAGGGTGAAATTACTCCTGATTCTGTGGGTCTGATTATCCCAAATGAGCAGACCTGTCTGGGATGTCATAACGAAAAAAACCCGACTTTTGATAAAGACAAGCCGTTCGTTTTTGAAGAAATGTTCAAGAAAATTGCTCATCCTTATCCAGCCGAAATTAAAGCAGAGCTGAAATTAAAAAAATAACAATCAAGATAATCTAATCAGCTGGTTCTCTGTTCTGCCCGTGGAACTGGCATATTTTGGTAATAAACTATCCAGGCCCCTGCGGCGGGGTAGCTTATTGATACACTAACACCCTTTAAAAATAGACTGGCATACCATGAGACGAACCCTCACCCGGTACACAATCTTAATACTCGGGATTCTCCTTGCTCTAACAATTATCCTGGTAGGTTCAATTGAAGTCACCTCCACCCCAAAATTCTGTTCCACCTGCCATTACATGGAGCCCTATGTCAAGGCCTGGCAAGAATCTACCCATGCTGATGTAACCTGCACGGATTGTCACTTTCCCCCGGGCATTAAATCGAAAATACGGGGTAAGTTCACAGCCATTTCCATGGTCGCCAATTACATGACGGGTATTTATAAGAAAAGCAAGCCCTGGGCTGAAATTTCTGATGAAAGTTGTTTGCGAAAAGGCTGCCATGTTAAAAGACTACTCACGGGTAAAGTCATCTTCAAGGAAGGGATTATATTCGATCACCTGCCTCATCTAACAAATCTCCGCAGGGGTAAAAAACTGCGCTGCACCAGCTGCCATTCCCAAATTGTTCAGGGAGAACATATCTCCGTTACCGAGACCACTTGTTTCCTGTGCCATTTTAAAGAGGTTGCTGAAAGCGGAAAAATCAATCAGTGCACCTGGTGTCATGATGCCCCGGTTCCAAATTCAGAGAACACGATTTCCTATGACCATAGCTTCATTCTAGAACAAAAAATGGATTGTCAAAAATGCCACGGCAAAATGCAAGTCGGTGATGGCACAGTCCCCAGGGAAAGATGTGAAGGTTGTCACGCTGACAAGTCGATGATTGCAAAATATGATGACGGTGAATTAATCCATAAAGTACATGTTACCGATCATAAAGTTGAGTGTCAGAACTGCCATTTGAGTATCCAGCACAAATCTGTTGCGAAAACAAATGATATAATTCCCCCGTGCAGTTCATGCCATGAAAACTCACATCGTCCACAATTGTCACTCTTCACTGGTACCGGGGGTAAGGATGTACCTGATCGTCCGAATCCAATGTTTACGAATGGACTTAACTGCCAGGCTTGCCATATCTTTCATGAAATGGAGAATGAATTTGAAGAATTGGGGGATGTCTATAAGGCCTCTTCCGAATCGTGTGATATCTGTCATGGCGAGGGATATAATTTAATATTGACCCAATGGAAAACTCTTCTCGGCAAAAAAATCCAGAATTTGGATAGTCTTTACCTGAGCACCGAGAGCTTGTTCGCTAAAAGTACAGGCCTGGACCAGATTGTCAGGGATGACGTTCGGTCACTTTTAGATGATGCCAGATATAATTTTCAGCTCGTCAAAGTTGGCAACATTGTACATAATGTAGAATATTCTGATGAATTACTGATGAAGGCAATTAATAATCTTTCGAGAGCAACTGATCAAATTGACCCTGACTTGAAAATACCTGATTTTTCGCAATACGGCAGTATGACAATTCCAGATGAATGCAGCAATTGTCATTACGGAATTGAAGATGTGAGGGTAAATGTATTTAATGTTAATTTTCTCCATAGACCTCATATCACAGATGCCGGACTTTTTTGTTTCGATTGTCATTCCAACAAAAAAAAGCATGGTGAATTAATTATCAATGCTTCCAAATGCACCGACTGCCATCATACCCTTGAGGTTATCCCCTGTAAAAAATGCCATGATATCCAGTACGGCGTATATTCAGGTTCAATTATTTCAGATCAAGATGAAGCTGATCCCATGTTTACGGAAGAGGTGTCCTGCACGGATTGCCATTATGATGAAGACGGTCTCGTCACCCGCGACGTCGCTGACAACTGCATCAATTGTCATGATGAGGAATACTCATATACTCTCGATGAAATGCAATCCACCGTACGGAACCTGCTGGATGAGATCACACTTTTGAGGAGTGCTACTTCTGTTAAAGTCAGCGAAAGCGAAAATGCAGGTTTGGATGCGGATGAATTAAAAATCTATCAGTCACTCCTTAAAGATGGCAGCTCCGGCGCACATAATTATGAACTCATCGTTGAAAAGCTGACTGATTTAAGGGATAAATTGCAAAATAATATTCACTGATCATCAGTTTTCAGGAACTCAACAACTGATACAAATCATTTTTGATATTCTGAATTCAAAGGGGCTTTCATTTAACTTTATTTTTGGCTCAATAAGATTAATCTCAATTATAGAGGGTAACCCTGCCTTGGGAATTACTTGTTCTGACAATGGTAGCCCGTGCCCTGTTACTCTCCAGCATTTCCAGGTTGGTCATGATTTCCTTCTGCATCATTCTATCCAACCATCTCATTTTTAACTTTTTCAAGATCTTCAGGGTGTTCCAGAGCATACATTTCCTCAGGCATCTTTCCTGTGAGCCAGCTCGGATTCATCGGGTAAACATCCGGACTAAATATAGTTGAATAGAGATGCCATACAAGTATCGCAAGCATGGCCAACCAGGCCTCCATATAATGGACGACCAGCGCAATCTGCATGATACTCCTTGGGAGTACAGTCATGAAATAATTATCAAACCATAATAATAAACCACTCAAAACCATTATGGCAGCCCCCCATACGATTGCCCAATATTCTGCCTTTTCCACGTAGCTGAAGCGGCCAAATCTGGGATGGCCGTATTTTTTTATTCCCAAATAATAAAAGATACGCTGATAAAATTGTTTAAAATCTTTAATAGCTGGCATCATATCCAGTAGAAATTGTTTACCCCGTTTCGAAAAAATGAGATATAAGCCATGCCAGACAATGGTCACCATGAACAGAATGGCAGCAATTCGATGTATTTGCCTCCTGATCTCAAAACCCCCTTCGTAACCGAATAAGAACTTGGTTAACCAGAATTGATCATACTTAAGAGAAAATCCTGTGATGGTTAGGGCAGTGAAGCTAAACATCGAAAAAGTATGCTGAAGCAGTTCATTTGTACGCATCCGGATCACCTGTGGTTTAGAGAAGACATTTTGTAATTGTCTGAAAAGATCCAGCAGCCAATGCAGAATCATTAGGCCGATGATGACGAAGATGGCAATAAAATAGATCATTTGAACCAGCTTGGCAACGGGACTCAAAAGGGGCACGCCGGATTTCCCATGAATGGGGGTCGCTGCCAGTTTAGCACTGATCCCGGGGTGACATTCTCCGCAAGTTGACGACAGATTTTCAGGGTTTATTCTCGACTCTGGGTCAGAGCTAGGCAAAATGCGATGGACGCCATGGCAGGATGCACAATTAGCAACTTTTATATCACCTGATTTACTCTTTAGACCGTGATAATTGTCAATAAAGGTATTTATATTACCGGAAGGTAAGCCGTATTTTTCATTCAAGCGAGTCGAGCCATGACAGTGCGAACAGGTGGACTCTGCTACTTTTGATTTTGATACCGGTGAGCGCGGGTCAGAAGGTGATAATATGCCATGTTCTCCGTGACAGTCAGTACAAACCGGAGCATCCAAATTCCCTTCTGCAACCAACTGGCCATGGATTCCATCCCGATAATCTTTTGCGACCCCTTGGTGGCATTTCCCACAGGTTGCGGGAATGTTGAAATGATGGATTGCAGATTCCGGATTGTTGGGAGAATAAATTTTGTGAGATGTGGCATTGGTCGAATGGCAGTCGACACAGGAGGCAGCTTCATAGATACCACCGGTAGAAACTTTTCCATGTACGCTATTTCGATAGAGTTTAACAGGATGATCCTTTAACAGATCATATTTTTTAATTAAATCCAAATCACCGTGACAGTTAATGCAGGTACCGGGTAATTTGGAGGAATGTACTTTACTGTTTCTATTATCAGGAGATAAAATATCATGTGCCCCGTGACAGGAAGCACAGGTGGGGATATCTCGAGAATCACCAATTCTCATGGGCCCATGCATCTGGTATTCATCTGATTCATCTTCATGACAAGAACGACAGCCAGCACTGCTAACTCTGAAGTTCGGGTCAACGGTGTGGGGGACTTTCAGCTTGTCCGTGTGACAATCCTGACATTCCAGGTCTGAATGAATAGAGTGACTGAGATCACCCTGAATCAGCGTGTTCAGGGAACTGAATTCGTGACAATCAACACAGCTGTCCGAATCGATTGCTTCAGGTTCTTCAGACTGGGCATAAGTGGTAGGCAAAACTGCCAGTAGCAATATAATAAGACCATAGACGCTTATTTTAAGAATTGAAATTAGTGTTTTCATTGACAGCTGCTCCTTTCAGTTAATGCCGTAAATAAGGGAAAAGTTATCAGACGAGTTGGCAGGAAACATGGCGGGCAATTCGTATTAGGTGAAAGATAAATCATTCGTGCTGCCTTCCTACAAGCGTTGTTTGCTGCATATTAGCCGAACCCCATATTGTTTTATAATAAGCATATCATCTAAAAATTCATCAATGCGAACAGTTAAATTTAAGAATCATCAATATTCCTGCACTAATATATTCATGGATATATTTGTCCTGTTTGCTGGTATATTAATTTTTAGAATGGCGATAGAATTGATCAATAGTATTGTCTAATTATTTTAAAGTCCATTCCGGAAGGTAGAATTCAGGTTATAAAACCGTCGAAGCGGCAAAATCAAACTCTTCAGATTTTCACAAAAATTTTAGGGAGAAAACCCACCCTTATCTTTACACTTCCCAATATACGGTATCAATGCTTAACACTTTTTGTGTAAATTGTATTGTCTTTTTTTCATCATATAATAAGAAATGAAGAAAAATAATAAACATATTAGCATCTCATCTTCTAAATGATGACGCTATTAAGAAAAACAGAGGGCACGAATATTTTAATCTGCCTGCATAATATTTTACAATGAAATGACGCTTTCAACCCCAATTTCCGACCAAAGTAAAATCCTGAAATTTTCCCTTCTTTTTCTAGTCGCTTTCGCCTACATCGTCATGGCAAAAATTGGCTTAAGTTTTGCCTTCGATGGTACTAATGCATCTCCTTTCTGGGCACCGGCTGGGATCGCCCTTGCGGCAGTTTTACTGGCCGGCTATGGTGTATGGCCCTTCATATTCTGCGGCGCATTTTTAGTTAACTTGCAAGTCTTGCTTTCCGGTGGAAGCAGCTTGCAATCAGCTTGCTTAATCTCTCTCGTAACCGGCATTGGTAACACTTTCGAGGCAGTCATTGGTGCCTATCTGATCCGGAGATTCAGCCCGGGAGACAATCCGCCAGAGACTTTTAGGGGTGTGCTGATCTTCATTTTTTTAGGAACAATCCTGGCAGCTCTGGTCAGTGCAATCACCGGTGTCACCGTTTTTTGTGCAGTAAGGGAAAATTTTACTCTCTTTAATCAGATGTTTGTGATCTGGTGGCTGGGTGATATTCTTGGGATATTGATCACGGCCCCGGTCATATTGTTTTGGAGAGACAGAAAATATAAGAGTTGGGATCTAAAAAATTACCTGGAACTGCTCCTGCTTGTGACCGCCCTGATCCTATTCGGGTATTTTATCGCCTACACCAATTCCCCGGTAAAATTTTTATTAATTCCGCTCCTGCTGTGGTCTATACTTCGCTTTGGTCATTTCGAAACATTTTGTTTTATTCTCCTGATGTGTGCATTTGCAATCTGGGTAAATTCATCCCATAATTTGAGTAGTGACGGTATGCAATTTAAATTCTTTTTAATTTTTCAATTGTATTTTACGGTTATTGCCATCACTTTCCTATTCCTCACGGCACTCCTCAAAAGCCAGAAAAGCATGTCGGCCAGAATCTCAAGTCAGCAGAAGCATTACGAGGAATTATATAATAATTCTCCAGATATGTTTGTGTCCGTTTCACCGAAAGATACCAGTATTCTGCTGTGCAATAAAACTCTCCTGCAAAAAACCGGATACACAGCAGAAGAAGTTATTGGCGCACCCATCTTCAAAATGTACCATGAAGACTGTATGTCTGACGTAAGGTCTGCCTTCAAACAGTTCAGAAAAACAGGTTCCGTAGTTAATAAAGAGTTGATGGTGAAAAGAAAAGACGGCAGTAAAATTGATGTAAGCCTGAATGTTAGATCAGTAAGAGACAGTGACGGTACGATTCTGTCATCCATATCTTCTTGGCGGGATATCACTGAACAAAAACAAGCTGAGAGTAAACTTCTCATTGCCAATAAGGAATTACAAGACCTGAATAGGCTCATTTCGACAACGACCAGCAACTTGAATGCGAAAGAGATGCTTGATGACATATTGGTCGAGGCTTTGTCAATCGTTGATTTGGAGGCGGGGACAGTCTGTCTAATTGATGGTGAAAATTACCTTGAACTTGTTGCTGAAAGGGGGATATCGGATGAAACACGATTTGATTTATCCACCAATGCTGTCAAGGTTGGCGAGTGTTTATGCGGTGACTGTGTTCAGGAAAAATGCCCACTGATCTTGTTCGACCGCAAGTCCGTTCTGGAGTACGCCTCCCGTGAATCTCTGCGTCATGAAGATATCAGGTTCCATGCTGCATTTCCACTTATCTCAAAAGAAAAAGCCCTGGGCGTATTATGTGTTTTCACCAGGACGGATAACAAACCGCGCGAAAGCAGTCTCAAACTCCTCGAGACTTCCACTCATCAGATAGCCATGGCGATTGAAAATGCCATCCTGTTTGAAAAAGTCCATTCGCATGCTGAAGAACTGGAAAGAGAAGTCCAAATCAGGACGGCTGACCTTGCCGACCGTAAAAATGAACTGGATTTGCTCATCAAAGATTTAAGTGCAAATACTTATGGCCTCAAGGATGCCAATTTAAAACTCCTAGAAGCGGATCGTCTTAAATCCATTTTTCTGGCCAGCATGAGTCATGAATTACGAACGCCATTGAATACTATTATCGGTTTTACCGGGATCTTATTGATGGAGATGGTAGGGGAACTCAATGCCGAACAGAAGAAACAACTTACTTTTGTCAAGGAAAGTGCTGGAAGTCTGCTAAACCTGATCAATGACCTGCTGGATATCTCGAAAATTGAAGCCGGAAGAATTGAAGTCTCTATCGAACAGTTCCAGCTAAATCAACTTGTAGGGGATATCATCGGTTCTTTTGCGCCGCAATTGAAAGGAAAAAATGTTTCTCTTACAACAGATTTGCAGGAGATCAAGTTATCCAGCGACATTAAACGCGTCAGACAGATATTATTAAACCTGGTGAGCAACGCCGTTAAATTTACCGAAAAGGGCAGCATCTCCATCACCAGCAGTTTACATAATGATGACATGCTACAGATCAGTGTGAGCGATACAGGGATTGGTATTGAGGAAAGTGAACTCGACAGACTCTTCCTGCCTTTCCTGCAGATCGACTCTTCACTGACGAAAAGATATGATGGATCCGGCCTTGGGCTTTATTTGACAAAAAAACTTGTCACATTACTGAAGGGTACCATTTCGGTCGTAAGCGAGTTTGGAAAAGGGAGCGTATTTAGTTTTACGCTGCCTCTTAATTTTAATAAGGAGTCAACTATAAATAATTAGCCATGGGAAGAATCGAATTCAACATTATTG
>CAZIYQ010000084.1:0-11345 GCA_964543505.1 uncultured bacterium
AACAATCTTTATCACTGTCGGCCATGTGACCGGAGTTTCCTTCAGAACAAACGCCACAGTCGTCTTCATAGGCAGAGCCGAAACAATCGCCATTACAGTCCTTGTCGCTATCAGCAACATGACCCGAGTTACCCTCTGAACAGACACCGCAGTCATCTTCGAAAGCTGTTCCGAAGCAGTCACCGTTACAGTCGGCATTGGGACCGGAAACAAAACCGGAACCGTCGTCCATATTGGGGCCAAGGCCGGTGCTGCCACCGGCGCAGATACCACAGTCGTCAATGGCGGCCGTACCAAAACATTCATCATTACAGTCGAAGGCCCAGTTTTCGTTCATTCCCGTTGAGCCGCCAACACATTCACCGCAGGAGTCAAGGAAGGCCGTACCAAAACATTCAGCATTACAGTCTTTGTCACTGTCGGCTGTATGCCCTGAGTTACCCTCTGAACAGACCTGGCAGTCATCTTCGAAGGCGGTACCAAAGCAGTCTCCGTTACAATCGGCATCGGGACCGGAAACAAAACCGGAACCATCGTCCACATTGGGATCAAGACCCGTACTGCCGCCAGCACAAATGGCACAATCGTCAATGGCGGCAGTACCAAAACATTCCCCATTACAGTCTTTGTCACTGTCGGCTATGTGTCCCGTATTACCTTCGGAGCAAACCTGGCAGTCATCCACATAGGCTGTACCGAAACAGTCACCATTACAATCTTTATCGCTGTCGGCCATATGACCCGAGTTGCCCTCTGAACAGACACCGCAGTCATCTAAGTAAGCGCTGCCGAAACAGTCACCGTTACAGTCCGCATCAGGACCCGTCACAAAACCGGAACCATCATCCACATTGGAATCAAGGCCTGTGCTGCCGCCGGCACAAATGCCACAATCGTCAATGGCGGCTGTACCAAAACATTCAGCATTACAGTCTTTGTCACTGTCGGCTATGTGTCCCGTATTACCTTCGGAGCAAACCTGGCAGTCATCCACATAGGCTGTACCGAAACAGTCACCATTACAATCTTTATCGCTGTCGGCCATATGACCCGAGTTGCCCTCTGAACAGACACCGCAGTCATCTTCGAAGGCTGTACCAAAGCAGTCGCCATTACAATCGGCATCGGGACCGGAAACAAAACCGGAACCATCGTCCACATTGGGATCCAGGCCGGTGCTACCACTTGCACAGATGCCACAGGCATCGATGAAGGCGGTACCGAAACAGTCACCATTACAATCGGCATCGGGACCGGTCACAAAACCGGAACCATCGTCCAGATTGGGATCAAGACCTGTGCTGCCGCCGGCACAAATACCACAGTCGTCAATGGCGGCAGTACCAAAACATTCCCCATTACAGTCTTTGTCACTGTCCGCGCTATGACCCGTATTGCCTTCAGAGCAAACCTGACAGTCATCCACGTAGGCTGTACCGAAACAGTCTCCGTTACAATCTTTGTCGCTGTTGGCTATGTGCCCCGAGTTGCCCTCCGAACAAATGCCACAGTCGTCAACGGCAGCTGTTCCAAAACATTCACCATTACAGTCGGCATCGGGACCCGTCACAAAACCGGAGCCATCATCCACATTGGGATCGAGACCTGTGCTGCCGCCGGCGCAGACGCCGCAGTCGTCAATGGCGGCTGTGCCAAAACATTCACCATTACAATCGGGTCCCTGACCGAACTGGTATCCGCCGGGTTCATCCCCCGACACGACACAGCAGACATCATAAGACATACAATTATCAACGAGGGTAACATCCACATTTTGTGAGATTCCAAACGCTTCCATCGCAAAACCAACATCATACATACAATTGGTGACATCGAGATTCTGCCCGAAGGTGAGGTTCCAATCAAAGGTTAGCGTACAGAGTTCCGCTGGAATCCCATTGGTCGCCGGCATCACCAGACCCATACCATACGAGTGTCCATTAATATCACCATCACCGCTAAAATTAGCAACATCTACAGCATAATCGGTTACCGGACTTGAGCCTTGTGTAAGGAATACATTGGATAAGTTAAAGTTGTAAGTGACAATATCAACATCACTGTCATAATAAATGGTAATCTCTCCCGTATCACCGTTGCAGGTTAAGTCCTGAAAATTGACGGAAACTTCTCCATATGCAGTGGGGTCGGCACAGTCCGGTACATAGGGTACAGGAGCTGTATCAGGACAGTAAAAGGCTTCTGTTCCCGGTGCCCCGAGGCCGTCACCATCGAAGTCAACACAATGTTCAAAATACCAATCGCTACAATTCCCTGAAAATCCACCTGCATCCCCGAAACAACCTACACAGTCGTAGGGATTGTAGATATCGATGCAGCCGTCAATCCCCACATTTAATGTTACGATATCCCTGTTTGTCCCGTAATAAGCAACCGGGGATACAAGGCAGGCATTGATCACCTGTATAGGGTCAAAATTTGCACTGTAGGTGAAGTACACTGTGGCAAGGACACCCGTTCCGGCAGGTAAATTGCCAAATGGATCCCAGGCGATATAGCCATTTGAAACGTTGTATGCGATGGTCACACCTTCATTGTTCGCCACTGAATCGATGGTTACACCCGTCACATTGAAATGGATATGTGCTACGTCAGTACCCCCATTGATAGTACTGTCATAGAGGATATCGAATGCCCCTTGTGTGGCATCACTGGTATTGACATTACCAATGCTGAGCATCAGATCATATGGTGGATCTCCCTGGGCATAAGAAAATGCCGCCATTAAAGGTAAGATCACCATCAATGATTTAAGTAATGATTTTAACTTCATATTACCCCTTTTTATTATTTGGTTTTAAAGATACTTAAACAGAGATAATAACAGTTGATCCAAATCCATCGCAGGGATGGATGCAGCTACTGGAAGGTCTAAACTGATGAGATATCTCTCTAAATTTTGTGTTGTGACAGTAATTACTCATAACTTTATATCATAATTATTAATTCTTCCGTCCTGTAATTCATGAAAGAGTTTTGAATTACGATAGCTGAATTTACTCGCTCAACTCCCTATTAATAAATAAAAAAATATTGAAAATGATGATTTATGGTAATTTTTTTTCTGCCACATGTCAATTTCTTCCTGATTGAGTGGCTATCCGGAATTTATTGCCTTAATTCCAGTGTCTGTCAGCGAAGCAAATATAGAAGTATATCACCCAAATTTAAAAGATTGAGATACATCCTTTCATTAATCGTTGTTTGATAAAATACGGAGGGCTTAATCTCCATTCAATAACCGGAGGACAAAATGAAATCTTTTACCAAAGAATTATGGCTGAATGTGCCCAAGCGGATGGAATTTATCAATATCACCCCTGAAGTAGAAAATGCGCTGGTTAAGAGTTGCATCAAGGAAGGCTTGTGCCTTGTGAATGCCATGCACATCACGGCTTCGGTGTTTATCAATGATGATGAGTCCGGACTGCACGCCGATTATAAACGCTGGCTGGAAGATCTGGCACCCCACGAACCTCTCTCCCGCTATCAGCATAACCGCACCGGTGAAGACAACGGCGATGCTCACCATAAACGGCAGATCATGGGCCGTGAAGTTGTGGTTGCCGTGACCGGGGGCAAATTACATTTTGGACCCTGGGAACAAATATTTTACGGAGAATTTGACGGCCGACGCAGGAAACGGGTCCTGATAAAGATCATCGGGGAGTAATCCAAACCGAAAGGTTTGGAGTCGTTGTGTTTTATTTAAGGAGAGTCACTTTTTGGGTTTCGGTCTCCCCTGCAGAACTCAGGCGGATCAGATAAGTACCGCTGGGCAGATTGTGAGCATCCCACAGATAAGAATGTTCTCCGGCTGTTTGATCACATTGCAGCAGAGTGCCTACACTGCCCCCCTGCAGGTTGAAGGCCAGTATTTCAACGGGACCTTTTTCAAACAGGGAATATTGGATTGTCGTTACCGGGTTGAAAGGATTTGGAAAAGCATTCCAAAACTTGAACTGCATCGGGAAGGTCAGTAAATCGGTTTCAAGGGCATTACCGATGGAAACGCTTATATTATCGAGGGCGAATTCATCCATGTAACCACTACCAATTTCAGGTATATTATCTCCGGTCCATTTCAAATAAAAGGAACCTCCGGCAGACACGGAAAAATTATTGATCCAAACGGAACGGCTTACCAGTTGCCATGCCGGTGAAACATCTGCAGTTGCCGGTGACGTATAATCCATTGCTGCAATAGGGGTATAGATTACATCGTCCGATGAATATGAAAAATTGAACGAATTTGACCGGTCCTGATCATTGTAAATATAGATATCGTAATTAAGCGTAAAATGAGTGGTGATTATACCAGTATTATTCGTCACTTTTAGGATGAAGTGCCCGGGTGTAAAATCAAAACCAATGGGCTGTACACCCAATGTAAAGTCACCGGAGCTCACTTCGAAGGAATATATACCTCCAGTACCGACATGCCCTGTTCTCGATCCGCGGGCGAAATCACCTGTGGTGCTATCATCGCCCCAAAACATGTCACCTTGTGATAGGCCTTTTACAATTAGCCCATCAGAATCAATCCTGCCCGCTGCCGGAGTTGCCTGAAAACCTGATCCATCGAAAGGACCATTGACTACCCCTGGAACCACTGTATCAAAGTCAATTGTAAAGGAAGTTGGGTCCGTAGAGGTTATCGAAAGCTGACCCGGGAGGGTTGATAAGAAAAATAAAATCGAATATATTTTCTTCATTTCGTAAAAATTAAATTATCGAGTTGTACTGCCTTTCAACAAAAATTACTTTGACTTATATTTCTTCAGACAGGGAACTATCGACGCTGAAAATTAGCATACTCGAATTAGTGGTCGCAATTGATTTCTGTCAGCACGATTACAGCTTTTCCAGCTCTGATTTCTCCAACTCCCCGATATAAAAATAGCGGTCTGCTATTTCAACCAGGGCATGAGCCTGTATGGGCAGCGTTTGGAATTCCGGTGTGGGATTAATCCTGATCTTATGTTTGTTCACCATGATATCCAGGGGCATATTGAAGCCTTCCGCGATATTCGTCCAGCGGTAAGTGAAAGTAGAATCGGTCTGCTCATAGACCAGGGTTGGGGGCACACGATCCATCAGGTACTGCTGGAAAAAGGGTAAATAGTCCTGATCGGTTTTGTCGTTCACATAGTTGATGAAATCTTCCGTGCAGACGACCGATTTTGCATTGTCAACGGCGAATCCTTTCAGGATATTAAAAAACAGATCGTCGTCGGCAATGACACTGCGCAGGGTGTGCAGTATCCAGGCACCCTTGAAATAGACATCATCGAAGCCCCAGTAATTTACATTGCGGGGTCCCACCAGGGGTCTGGCATTGCGAATGACAGATTTTCTTTGATTGAGATATTCGGTACTGATCGTCGGTCCGAATTTCTCTTCCATGTACAGAACCTCACTGTATGTGGCAAAACTTTCATGCAGCCAGACATCCGCACCATCGCAGGCTGTTATGCTGTTGCCCCACCACTCATGGGCTGTTTCGTGCAGAATGATGTAATCCACCGCATTGAAGGTGTTGTAATAGCCCCGGGCTGTGTTGGTAAAACCCTGACCGTAAGCGACACTGGATTGATGCTCCATTCCCGCAAAGGGGGATTCCACCAATTTATAACTATCCTCCCACCAGGGGTATTCGCCATAATATTTTTCATAAACATGCAGCACATCCTTGGCCTGCTTGAAATGTTCGGCAGCCACCTCCTGATGATAACCCAGCACATAGTAGGTCAGATCGTGCGTACCGGATGCATTCATCAGCGTATCGGATATAGACAGGTATTTGCCGATATTCAGAGTGACATTATAATTATTGATGGAATTGTGGATGCCCCAACGATAGGACTTTCTGCCCGAATCCTCATCGGTAGTACTCAACAGACGCCCGTTGGAGACCGCGAAAAGTGAATCCGGAACTGTGACGGTAACGCGCATGCTGTCAGGTTCATCACTTGGGTGATCCTTATTGGGCCACCACAGACTGGCACCGTCGCCCTCGCAAGCCACACCGATCCAGGGGCTACCGTCCGCATCTGTCTGCCAGACAAAACCGCCATCCCAGGGGGGGCGCTTGGCAATTTGCGGGTGCCCTTCATAAAAAATTGTAAAACGAATGTCGTCACCGGCTGATATTTCCGGGAAATTGATAAATATTGCCTCGTCTTTTCGGGTAAAGGAAAGTTCTTCCCCCCGGAAGGTAATTTTGGTGACCTCCATATTCTTATAGAGATCCACCTGAAGTCTGGTAAAATCATTTACCACATGTGCAGAGATCTCATTGGTCCCCTGAATGAATTTCTGGTCCGGAAAGACTTCAACCTGCAAATTGTAAAAGGAGACATCATAGCAAGTGCGCAGATCGGTCAGTTCCCCGCGCAGTTTGTCCGAGAGTTTCACTTTTGGATATTTGGCAGCCTTTTTAGGTACGTGAATTCCAGCACCCATATTCAGAGTATTATGACGGGCATAGTAGGAACAGTTTGTTAGAAGGAGACAGCAACAAATGCTGGCAAGTGCTTTCAGGGCTGCTGACCAATATGGTCCTATGGTAATCTGCTGATTATTAATTTAAAGTCCCTCCCATTTATACTAATTGTGTCCCACTTTGATCACAGAGCTGCCGTCCGGTTTAACTGCCGGTACCCTGGTTAGAGGATTATTTACCCCTCCACTGCGGAGTTCGTTTTTCGGTAAATGCCCGAATTCCCTCCTGCCGGTCCTCTAATTTCAGTGTCGATTCGTAAGCTTCCCGTTCAACTGCCAGGCCTTCATTCAGAGGAACCAGCATACCGGAATCGATAGATCTTTTTGCGGCACGGATGCCCAGGGGTCCATTTTTCATAAATTCGTCTGCAAGCTCAATGGCTGTTTCCAGCAGATCTTCATCTGTACTCAAAAAATCCACTGCGCCATCATCTAATGCTTCTTCGGCAGAAAATTTATTGGCCGAAAAAATCCAGTATTTGGCTTTTGCCGGACCGATGAGCCTGGGGAGGCGCTGTGTTCCGCCGGCACCCGGGATAATGCTAAGGCCCGTCTCTGGGAATCCCATCTTGGCCGATTCTGCCATCACACGAAAATCAGTTGCTAAGGACAGCTCTGCGCCACCTCCTATTGCCGCACCCTTGATCGCACTGATGGTAGGGAAAGGACAGGCAGCGATTTCATTGTAACAGGCGTTCATGTCCCTCACAGCATGAGCTGCTTCATCCTCGGGCAGTCCCTCCTGTTCTTTCAGATCCAACCCTGCACAGAAATGTTTTGCCGCAGAGGATATAAGCAAAACTCTTGTCCGTCCGTTCGCTTTTACATCCTTCACAGCCTGATGAAGACTGGCGACCATTTTCCGAGAAAGAGCATTCACCGGCGGACTGTTCAGTGTGATGAAGGCCATGCCGTCTTCCTGCACCGTAAGATTAACCAATTGACTCATGAGTATTCCTTTGTCGATAATGATTGGGGCTGCCTCCCGGTTAACAGGAAACAGCCCTGTTGATTGTTTTTATCCGAAGGTAAAACCATCCGGTAACTCTGAAGCCGCCGTATCTTTGCTGACCCAGGAAAGATCCAAAATGGTGAAAGTGGGGTTTTGGGTCTTGAAAATGGGGACCACGGACTCACCAATCACCGGATCACCTGCTGACAGATAACCCATGAGAATCGTATCCACACCGTCAAATTCCACATTGATGAATTTGACGGGTTTGGGCAGCGTGTTAAAAGCACCGGTACGCTCGGTCACCATGAAAGAATGGATCTTTGCCGTGCTTTTGGCCACTTCGGTCAAATCCACAATGGTGTTGCGATCGAGACAATCTGGACAATGGATTCTGAAGGGCAGGTAAGTTGTGCCCTCATATTCGCATTTCGGATTTGCGCATTTTGTCCCCAGCAGTTTGCCATCCTTCAGAGATTCGAAGAAGGGAGCTTCGCCCCCATAAGTATGGATATGAGTGATATCCCGGGGATTCGTCACTCCCCAGAGTTTCCCGGACTCATCATAAATTGGAGTGTTTGGGTCAATATAATGGAAATGCCCTGAAGGACGATATTTCCCATTGACAATTTTTACGGTTCCTCTGTCTTCTCTGCCGTTCATTTAAACTCCCCTTTCGAGTTGATGGTCTGGATGTGATAATATGGTTGCGGTAACTTGAGAACCGACTCCCGCATGACTGATGGCGAGTCCCCGTTTTGCGCCGACGACCTGCAGGTTCTGCCAGTCAGCAGGTTTTTGCCTGCCAAAGGCCTGCCATTTTTTCTCATCACCGTGCATTTCTCCCCAGCGGTTCCAGATATGCTGTCCCACTTCCACAACCTGCATGATGCCTGTGGCTCCCACTGCATGCATGTTGCCGATGAGTCCCCCGGAAAGATTGGCCGGTAATTTCCCGGGTTTTCCCGTGTGCGGATTCGTATGATAGCAGTCTCCGGATTCTACGTAATTCCTGCCTTCACCGTATGGCCTGATACCGACGTCCTCGTAAGTTTGGATATCACTGATCGTAAAAGCATCGTGAAGTTCGACGAGATCGAGATCATTTGTTGGATCGACAACACCCGTCATGTGATAGGCGTAATAGGCCGCCATACGGGCAGCTAAAAATCCGGTGAATCCAGGATAGCGGTCACCCCCGGGGAATCGTTCACCGAGGTCTTTGTATTGATCAGCGGTTTCATTGGGCAGCAGCGGAATTTCCATATCCCGCCGATCGGCTGGGCGCAGTGTGTGGCTGCCGGCGGCCACATCGATTCTCAAAGGATTATCCGTCAGCTTAAAAGCCGTATCCTCATCGCAGAGAATGACACAGGCCGCGCCCACACTCATGAGGCAGCAATCCAGCGCGTTGAGCGGATGAGCCACGACGGGCGAATTGATCACATCCTCAACAGTAATTTTCATGGCACCGTGAGCGTGGGGATTGTGCAGCGCATACCCGCGGTTTTTTACGGCAATAGCAGCCATCGTGCGCCGGAAGGAGTCTTCCGATTTACCGAAGACCTGCCAGTATTTCTGGGCCATCACCGCATAATAGCCGGTGTAAATATGACCCAGTGGAGTTTCCCAGTCCTTATCCGCAGCGGCAGCGATATAGTGATTGCCTTCATCTGTTGGGACTTCATCCATGCGTTCCCAGCCCATGGCCAAAACGGTATCGGAATACCCCGAAGCAACGGCTTTGAAAGCTTCCCAAATGGTGGAACCCCCCGTGGCACCCCCGGTTTTAACACCCACATTTCCCATGGGATCAAGCCCCAAACGATCGTGGATTACCGCCTCTCCCAGGAGCTGGTCTCCAAAGTGGTCAGCAAAATGGCCATAATAGGCTGTGTGAATATAGGTTTTTAATTCTGCCGGGCTCAGATCCAGAAAGCGGGCGGCTTCAACGAAGGCATCGATAGCCAGCTCTTCCGTTTTTTTTTCCGGAAGTGCCCTGCCGAATTTTGACATCCCTCCCGTCACCATGTAAACAGGTCGGCACATTTTTGGGATTTTTAATTGTCGTTCACTGAATTTGATCATTGCATCCTCTAAGTTAAGCGTTAGAAATATTTTTTGCCGGACTCTTATCCATGGTATCTGGATAAAATGAATTTTTTAAAACAATCAATTGGTGCAGCTTCACAAATATGGAAATTGTACCCGGCTTTCAGGCTGAAAATTACGACGGATGATGAACTTTCAACAACTCGCTCCGGATAAAGTTACAATTTTAAACCCAAATGCTGATGCGAATTTGAAATTGATCATATTGTGCATCTATAGGAAAACAAATATTTATTGGATACATTCAACGAAATGGTTTCCCCCGGGAAAACGAGTTCAGCCAAATCTTTCGGAAAATCAGGGAATCCGGAGTAATTGCAATTATATTCAAAAATAGCTTTTTCTTTCCGGCTTCAGCGGTTTAAAATAGGCGCATGAAAAAGTTAAAATTACACTGGCAAATATTTATTGCAATGGGCCTCGGTGTCGCATTTGCATTACTCTTTGGAGAAAAATCGTTGATCGCTGCGCCGCTCGGTGATATCTTTATGCGGCTTTTAAAAATGGTGATCGTCCCCCTCATCTTCACCTCAATTACCGTTGGGGTAGCAGGCCTCGGTGACAGCCGCAGTCTGGGGCGCTTGGGCAGCAAAACCCTGGGATATTATTTTTTAACCTCCATCATCGCCATTCTCATTGGTCTGAGCTTGACGAATCTGATTCGTCCGGGCGAAGGAGTTCAAATATCCCATGAAGTAGCCAACTTTGATCTGACAAAACTGAAGACTCCCGACTCTCTCGGAGATATTCTCATTCGCATGGTTCCCAAAAATCCCATCAAAGCCGCTACTGATGGTGATATGCTGGCCCTTATCTTTTTTGCCATCATCTTCGGCTATGGGATCACACGTCTCACCGGCAAACCCCGGGAGCTTTTATTGAACTTTTTCGACGCCTTTTTTCAGGCGATGATGAAGATCACTTCCGGGATCATTAAGTTAGCCCCCATCGGTGTTTTTGGACTCATCACCAAAGCGGTGGCTACGGCGGGCTTCGATCTGTTTAGAGCCGTGGGTTTGTATATGCTCACCATTGCCATCGGATTAATTCTGCACCTCTGCATCGTTTTGCCCATTTTGTTTTACCTGTTCACACGGATAAATCCCATAAAACATTTTAAAGGGATGGCCTCAGCCATGGCCATGGCCTTTTCGACCAGCTCCTCCGGCGCTACCCTGCCGGTCACTATGGATTGTGTGGAGAATAAGATCGGCGTCTCCAACAAGGTGAGCAGCTTCGTTCTCCCTCTCGGGGCTACCGTGAACATGGACGGTACAGCCCTCTACGAATGTGCAGGGGTCTTGTTTATCGCCCAGGCCTTGGGACTTGACCTCAGCTTTACCCAGCAATTTGTTGTCGTCATCACCGCCTTTCTGGCTTCTGTGGGGGCTGCAGGGATTCCGTCTGCCGGACTGGTGATGATCTTTATCGTCCTGGATGCTGTGGGACTCGGCAGTCATCCGCAAGTTGGCTTCCTGGTGGGAACGATGCTGGCAGTTGACAGACCGCTTGACATGTTCAGGACAATGGTGAATGTGGTCAGTGATTCCGTGGGGGCAGCAGCCATCGCCAAAAGCGAAGGTGAAACTGAGCTTTACTCCGCATTTTGAGTAAAACATTTTTAGCAACGCTTTATTTTTAAATATGCTATTCGAAACCCATCCTTTCTGAAGGATTTTGAATGTCACCCTGTCAGAATTTTTTTGTTAATTTCGAAGATTTTTCACTGGATTCACTTGACCTGGGTCGGGCTTTT
>CAZIYQ010000085.1:0-11218 GCA_964543505.1 uncultured bacterium
GTCACCATACAAAATTGACTTATATTGTTATTATTAGACTTATATATAGAATGCGATAAACCTGGGTTAAGAGGTTGTGAGTTTAAGGAATGTGACCAAAGCATTCGATTATCTCAGAGAGCCAGATTCTTCGAGCCGAATTGGGTAAAGACTCACGGTCTGCCGGGGCAATATTCAGGCAGGCCAGTTCTACCTTATAACTTTGCATTTTTCATTATTATTGTTGTCGTAGGCAAAATGCTGGTTTCTAAGAACATTGTAACCCTGTGATGCTTTTTACACACAAAAAAAGACTTAACCAAGTACAAGATAGGTTTAATCAGTTACTCTCGAGATCAGGATGCCGGTGGATCTGACCCTCAACCATATAGAGTACATCCTGGGCGATATTAGTAGCATGGTCTGCTGCCCGTTCCAGATTTCTTGAAACACCGATCAATTGAATGTACTGCTCCATATTTTCCGGGTCAGAACGGATCAGTTTGGTGGTGATTTTGTACATCTTGCTGTAGGCAGCGTCAACTTCGTCGTCGGAATTGAGCACCATGTCGGCGATTTTAACATCCAGACCAACTAGGGACTCAAGACTATTTTTGACCATATTCTGGGCTAAAATGGCCATATTTTGAATCGTATCCGGAATTGCAATGGGTGGTTTTTTAGCCAAAGATCTTGCCCGTCCGGCGATATTTGAAGCAAGATCACCAATCCGCTCGAGATCATTATTGATTTTCAAGACGGAAATGATGAAGCGCAGATCTATCGCCACCGGTTGATGCAGAGCCAGAATTTTTAGGCATTCTTCCTCCACTTCAATTTCTTTCCTGTCGATAATACCATCGGCCCGGATGATCTTTTTTGCGGAAACGGCATCCCCCTCGGTAAAAGCCTTTACGCTGGACTGCAGACTTTTCTGTACCAATTTGCCTTCGGAAAGAATGGCTTTTTTGAGGGAATCGATTTCCCGTTGTAAATGTAATGACATATTTTTTTTCCTTGGTTTATCCGAATCGCCCGGTAATATAGTCTTCAGTTTCCTGTTTAATGGGGTTGGTAAAAATTTGACTGGTAGCACCGAATTCGATAAGATTTCCGTTATAGAGGAAGGCCGTCTGATCAGAGATCCTCGCTGCCTGCTGCATGTTATGGGTCACAATGATGATAGTGTAGCGTTTGCGTAGTTCGCCAATCAGGTCTTCCACTCTCGAGGTTGACTTGGGGTCAAGGGCAGAGGCGGGTTCGTCCATGAGGATGACTTCGGGTTTCATGGCGATGGCCCTGGCAATACAGAGTCGTTGCTGCTGACCTCCTGACAGGGTCATTGCGGATTGATTCAGCCGGTCTTTCACTTCGCTCCACAGTCCTGCAGCCTTGAGGGAATCTTCCACCAGTTCACTTTTATTCCCGGTGAAACCATTGATGGATGGCCCCCACACGATATTTTTGAAGATCGACCTTGGGAAAGGATTTGGTTTCTGGAAGACCATCCCAACACGCCGCCGGATCCAGACAGGATCGGCTTTGCGATCGTAAATATCCTCCTTCCCCAGCAGTACTTTGCCTTCAAGTGAAAAGCCCTCAATATAATCATTCATGCGGTTCAGACTTCGCAGAAGCGTACTTTTACCACAGCCCGATGGTCCGATGATGGCGGTGACCCGGTTCTTCTGAAAATCCAGATTACAATCTGTGACAGCGGCGACCTTCCCGTACCTGATGGTCACATTTTGGACTTTGATCACAGAAGTTGGATGTTCAGAAGTTTCCAGTGCATTGTTGCTGTTCTTTAAATTCAGCTCTTTTACCATTTGTATTTTTTCTGTGAATAATTTCTTAAGATCACGGCAATCGCATTCATCAGCAGCAGGACAACCACCAGCACGATAATGCCGGATGCCGCCACGAGCTGGAATTCTTTTTGAGGCCTGGAAGCCCAATTGAAAATTTGGATGGGCAGGGTCGTGAAGGAGTCCATCGGTCCCGTGGGGACAAAAGCCACATAACTCAGGGCACCGATCATGATCAGCGGCGCTGTTTCGCCAATAGCTCTGCTAATGGACAAAATGACCCCTGTCAGGATTCCCGGAGTTGCCGCTGGGAGGACGTGATGCAGAATTGTCTGCCAGCGGGTAGCCCCGAGTGCAAATGCTCCCATACGAATACTTTTTGGGATAGCACGGAGAGATTCCCTGGCGGCGATGATGATCACTGGCAGGATCAACAGGGACATGGTCAGACTCCCGGCGAGAATGCTTCTGCGGAGCCCAAAGAAGCGGACAAAAATAGCCAACCCCAAAATGCCATAAACGATGGAAGGCACACCGGCCAGATTGGAGATGTTGATCTCAACGATGTTTCGCAAAGTGCTCTTGCGGCTGTACTCTTCAAGGTAAATGGCGGAGGCAACTCCCAGTGGTACGGCAATGATGAACACCAGTGCGATCATCCACAGACTGCCAATGAGTGCTGATTTCAATCCTGCCTTTTCAGGAAATCGCGAAGGGAAATTTGACAGAAAATCCCAATCAAGATATTTTATGCCCGAAATTGCGATATGAACCAAAAGCAGCAGCAGGAACACAGCCGATATCCAGGTGATCAGAAAACTAACCCATTTGAAAAGAATATCTTTTCGCTGCCGGGCTTTCTGGCCGGCTTGTGAGAATTCGGGATTAGTGCTCATTCGTAAACTTCCCGAAATCTGTTCATCACTATGGAAGAAACAACATTCATCAACAGCGTAATAGCGAACAGTAGCAGCCCTACGGCAAAAATCGTTTGATATTCAATGCCGCCGGCGGGTGTATCTCCCAGACTGACCTGCACGATATAAGCCGTCATTGTCTGAATACTCTCAAGGGGATTGACTGTCAAATTCGGTGTGGCACCCGCGGCTAGTGTCACCGCCATTGTTTCCCCGAAAGCCCTGGAGATAGCCAGTACGAAGGAGGCCATGATCCCGGAGAGTGCCCCCGGGATGAGCACTTGAGTGATGACCTCGTAGGGTTTCGCTCCCAAGGCCAGGGCACCCTCCGAGAGGGCTTTTGGAACTGCTTTCAGAGCATCATCCGAAAGAGATGCAATCATTGGCAGAATCATGATACCCACGACAATAGACGCACTCAAGGCATTAAAAATATGCGAGGAGGGGAATATCTGTCGCAGAATGGGCGAAATGAACGTCAAAGCGAAATATCCATAGACCACAGTGGGGATACCTGCAAGGACCTCAAGGATTGGTTTCAATATATTTCGTGTTTTGTCCGAAGCATACTGACTGAGATAAATCGCCGTGAACAGGCCCATGGGTATGGCAATCAGAGCTGACCAGAAAACGATCATCAAAGTGCCTGATAACAGGGGTAGAACTCCAAACGATTTTGGGTCCAGCAGAGGGTCCCAGCGAGTGCCAAAGAGGAAATCCAGCAGAGGTACCGTTCTGAAAAAGCCATAGGACTCGCTTACGAGCGTTACGATGATCCCAACTGTTGTCAGGACGGTTACCAGGGCAGAACCCCCTAACAGGATTCTGACGATGGTTTCGACAATAACGGGTTTATTACGCTTTCGAAAGTGAGCTGACGGATTCATTTTCATGAAGGTCTGGAGTGCTCTATTTTTCCTTCGAGAGGATATCTTCTATTTTCAGCCCGACGGTGATATGGCCTGCGAAGACCGATCCGCTGGTCTTATTATCGAAGCGGTCCTTGTCGAGTCGATAGGCTTCATCCGGGAGCGCAACATAGCCCACTTCCTGGGCCAGCACGGCAGCATTTTCGATATAGAAATGAACGAACGTATCCACAACATCCCTGTTGGCAGCATCAGTGTTGACGTAAATGAAGATGGGCCGGGAGAGAGGCTGGTAGCTACCGTTGTTGATCGTTTCAATCGAAGGGCTCACCGGTCCGCTGCCGTTATCGATGGGGACGACACGAATAATGTCCTTGTTCTCGGTGTAATAAGCAAAGCCGAAAAATCCAAGTGAGTATTTATCTCCGGCGACACCCTGCACCAAGACATTATCGTCCTCGCTCTTGGAAAAATCAGAGCGGCAGGATTGAGACTTGCCATTGATGGCTTCGGTGAAATAATCGAAGGTCCCGGAATCTGTACCCGGCCCATAGAGTTTAATTTCTTCTGCGGGCCATTCAGGGCGCACATCCTGCCAGGTCTGGACCGTGCTGCCCGGCTTCCAGATTTCGTGCAATTCGGCAACAGTGAGTTGATCCACCCAGTCATTTTCCCGACTGACTACCACAGAGAGTCCATCGAAGGCGATGGGCAGTTCGATAAAGGCGATGTTGTGATTTGTCCCCTTATCAAGTTCTGACTGCTTCACGGGTCGTGATGCGTCGCTGATATCGGTTTCCCCGATCATAAATTTTTTAAATCCTCCGCCCGTACCTGAAATTCCTACGGTGACGCGGATACCGGGCTGGATCTTCCCAAACTCCTCTGCGACTGCCTCAGTAATGGGGAACACGGTACTCGAGCCATCGATCCTGACGGTACCATTCAGGGCTCCTGTTGTGAGTGCAGCAGAATCTGTTTTTCCGCAAGCTGTTATGAGAACCATGGCAGCCATACCCAATATTGTGGTGATGATAATTTTTTTCATTTTACTCCTGGTTTATGCATAAGAAATTTTTCTGTCATTTTTCTTGCTGGTTTCATGACCTCCAATTCTATAAGCGAAGGATTCATGCCCTGTCCAGCCCCATAACTTATTCTTTCAATGTTAGAGAATGATGTTCTTTGTGTTAGAATTGTGTGAGGAAACCGGACCAGGCGATTCGCAGAATAGCATTAGTTATTCCTAAAACGAATCGGGAATATTGAGTAATGGTCTTGTAAAAGGATGGGGTAGGGCTTGTAAATTTCGTGTCAATCTTTCAAAGGATTATTACTGAATGAAAATTGCATTTCTTACTTCCGGGGGAATTGCCCCTTGTTTATCGGCTGCCATCGGCCGCCTGATCCTCAATTATTCTGAACTCGTACCCGAAGCTGAACTCATCGGATATCTGCATGGATATAAAGGTTTACTGCAGGGGAATTCATTGACTATCACTGATGCCGTTCGCAGAGAGGCTGCTCTCCTGTACGAATTCGGCGGAAGTCCGTTGGGCAACAGCCGGGTTAAACTCACAAATACGGAGGATTGCCGCCTGAAAGGTTATGTGGGAGAAAACGATAATCCCCTCCAGGTCGCGGCCAAACAGTTGCAGCGGGATGGAGTCGGCATCCTGCATACCATTGGAGGTGATGACACCAATACGATGGCCGCCGGCCTTTCTGCCTATTTGCAGGAGCATGGCTATAAGCTTACGGTGGTGGGGCTTCCTAAAACCGTGGATAACGATGTCTATCCCATCCGGCAAAGTCTCGGGGCATGGACAGCAGCCCAGCAGAGCGCAATTTTCTTTGAAAATATTGTAAATGAAAACACTACCAGTTCCCGCCACCTCATCGTGCATGAAGTGATGGGCCGCAATTGCGGATGGCTTACCGCCGTTGCCGCCCGTGAATACCGTAAACGCCTCGCCAAGAAAACATTTTTACCGGATATCCTCCTTACGCAGCAACGCTGGGATATTGATGCGGTTTATCTGCCGGAGATGCAGATCAATCTCGCTGCCGAAATTCAACGACTGAAAGCCCGGATGGATGAGAAAGATTGCGTGAACATCTTTTTGAGCGAAGGTGCGGGTGTTGCCAGCATCGTGAAAGAACTCGAATCAGCAGGGGAAAGTGTCCCCCGGGATGCCTTTGGACATGTACGGCTGGATGAGATCAATCCCGGACAATGGTTTGGGAAACAATTTGCTGAGCAGCTCAATGCTGGAAAAGTATTGGTACAGAAAAGCGGATATTTTGCCCGCTCAGCCATGCCCAATGCGAAAGACTTGAAACTCATTAAAAGAACGGCCGACCTGGCAGTCAGGGAGGCCCTCGAAAGGCACAGCGGAGTGGTTGGTCTGGATGATGAAAATGCTGACAAACTCTGCTTGATTGATTTTGAACGCATCCGCGGAGGTAAACCCTTCGATTTGAATTCGGAATGGTTTTGCAAACTATTGAGTGAAATAAAACAAGAATACTAAAGTATTACTTTAAATAACAAATTTATTCAGCTACAACTTACCCCCTTCGGGAAATTATTAAATCAGGAAAGTCAAAATGAAATATTATCAAAATCCACCACAATTGAACCGCACACGGAAATTCCCGGATAATCTCGTCTGTGCACATGATCTTCTACTCATGGCAAAAAATGGCGAAAAGGGCAATCACAGGGCAGAGTGCTATGCCGTACCTGCTTTTAATGTGACAACCTTCCAGGGCATCAATGCCGCAATCGAAGCTTTTGAAACACTCGGTGCCTCGGGGCTGCTGGCATTTTCGAATAGTGCTCTTAAACATATTGGCCGCGGTGATGCCGTTGCGGGATTGGCTTTGGCCTCTCAATATGTAGAGGCACTGGCAAAAACCACAACTGTTAAAATTTCCACGCATTTGGACCATGGCGATTACATGTCTGATGCCGGTCGCCGGGTCGTACAGGCTTCTGTTCAGATGCTAACATCCGTAATGGCGGATAACTCTACCAACAAAGCCGAGGGCAAACCCTCATCTATGCAGGACAATATCGGTCTGACCCGGGAAGTCGTCAATATGGCGCATCCGGTAGGGGTCTCGGTTGAGGGAGAGTTGGGGGTTCTTGCCGGAGAAGAAGATGAAGACACCAAGGCCGAAGAATCCACCTATACAAATCCAGCAGAACTGGAGCAATTCCTTATCGGTACCGGCGTGATGATGCTGGCACCTACCATCGGGACGAAGCACGGTCCCAACAAAGGCAAACCCGGCGAAAAAGTCAAACTAAATATCAAATTGGCTCATGAACTGCTACAAATTGCCAATAAAATTAATGACGAAATCGTTTTTGTTGCGCATGGGGCATCCACGCTCTATAGTGAAGTGGTGCTGTATGCAATGAATCAACTGAAAAAAATGGGTGGGAAAAGCGGCGATTTTACCAAATGGTCTGAGTTTGTCGGTACGGACTGGGAACAGATCCAGGGACTGATCGGCGCCGGATTCTGTAAGATCAACACGGATACGGAAAACCGTCAGACCTACCTGGCGGCTCTGCTGGGTGCGGTCGTTGAGAATGCAGCAAAGATCGATATCCGCTGGTACGATAACGTAACCACCAAAGCCCTGACCCAAAGCTATCTGCAGAAACTCATCCTCGCCGGTGATTACGGTGTCTGGCACGAGCCGAAAATCGATGTAAATAAATTTAAATTCGAGATAACGATATAACTCCTAAACTATCAAAAACGAAAGGTGACGAACGATGACAACAGATTCGAAAGTCGCTGATCTGGCAGGACCCGGTGTCAGCACCTATGCGGAAGTTGAAAAAATACTTCCTTCAGATTATAGGCCCTTGCAGTCAGCAATGGAGCGTATGAAAGCACTGTATAAAATTAAAGCATCAATTGAAAAAGGCTTGGCGGATGCGCTGAACCTCCAATTGGTGCAAGTGCCGCTCATCGTCAGCAAGGATAGCGGTGTGAATGATATGCTGGACCGCGATGGCTCAAGAACCCCCGTCGAATTTCCTGCCGGACTGGGGCTCGAGAAACGCATTCAGGCTCAGGTGGTGCAGGCTGCCACCAAATGGAAACGAATGGCTCTGAAGCAGTTCGGCTGTCAGCCGGGAGAAGGCATCAATACGGATATGCGAGCCGTGCGGAAGGACTATTTCCTCGATCATGACCACAGCTCTTATGTTGATCAGTGGGACTGGGAAAAAGTGATCACAGCGGATCAGAGGAATCTTGATTATCTCACCGAAACGGTCAAAAGAATATGGGAGGTACTGAGAAGTGCGGGGGAGAAGGTTCGCCAGGAATTTCCCGAACTGCAGACGAATAAATACCCTGATTTCCCGGAAGAGTTGAAGCTTATTCATGCGGAAGAACTGCTGGAAATGTACCCTGACCTTCCCCGGAAACAGCGGGAGACAAAAATTCTCCAGGAATATCCCGCCGTGTTCATTTATGGCATTGGCTGGCCCCTGAAAGATGGCTACCCGCACGAGATGCGCGCTGCCGACTACGATGACTGGATTACCGCAACCATCGTTAAAAATGGCGAGCAGTACCACGGACTGAACGGGGATATTCTGGTATGGAATCCGGTGACAAAAAGACGGCATGAATTGACGTCTATGGGAATTCGTGTCACCAAAGAGACACTGGTTAAGCAGATGGAGATGGCCGGCCTGCAGGACGATTTGAAACTGCCCTATCACCAGGCTATTTTGAATGATCAGATTCCCCTCAGCATCGGCGGTGGCATCGGACAAGCCAGAACATATATGTATTTTCTGCGTACCGCTCACCTCGGTGAAGTAACGGTATCTATTTGGCCGCAACAGCTTAAGGATATCTGCGCCAAAAAGAATATTCATGTGCTGGAGTAATACTCACCGGTTTTACAAAAATGGGCTGCCGCTGGGTGGCCCTTTTTACATAATTTATCTCTGAAGCCGATTCCCGCTATTTTTTATTTTGATCGACTTCACCGGGAAAATACTCAAAACAAAATTTGATGGATTTTCTTAAGCAGCCCCAACCCGGCCAAACCATCGAAACAAAATTGGGCTCAATCACCGTTCAATCCCTGTTGGGTCATGGGAAATCCGGGTCAATAGCCAAATTGAATAGAATCAATTGGGTCACTTCTGAACAGGTTTACATGCGATAATAAAACCGTTGAAACGGTTAAATCACACTTTTATTTAACGAGTAACCCATGACTTAAGACACTGGTTACCTAATGGTTATAAAATATTAAACCGTTTTAATGGTTTTTCGATTTGATGTGGATGACACCGAAATTCTTTTTTCTATTATTTATCTCGATCCGTCAGGGCAGCACCGATGAAATAGCCCATGCCCGCCAGCACAATGCCCCACAGAATGAACCCCAGATAGGAGTTCACCAGCCAGGTAGGTTCAATGCCATTCAGGAATCCCCGGGATTCCAGAAAATAGGCGGAGACGGTTCCTGCAAAACCCAGGAGAGATGACCAAAACAAGCCCCGGCGATTCACCTTTTTCATGAAAACAGCGGCTACGGGGAAGGCAACGGTCGTTGTCAGAATCCCGGAAGAGAGATAAAAAATATCCCAGAGTGAGTCAATCTTCATGGCAAAAAGCATGGCACAGAGAACCGTAAAAATGGTCACAATTTTACCGGCAGTGGATGACTGCAAACGGGGACGGCCCTTGAACAGGTCGTAAGAGATGCTGAGGCCCATCACATTCAGGCAAGTATCGATGGTACTCATGGCTGCGGCAACGAGTCCCAGCGTGATGATCAATGAGATCCAATCCGGGGCATAATCCAGCACCAGGGCTGCAAAAATAGCGTCTCCTTCGTTGCCGATGATTGTCGGCATCACGCCCTGAGTGACCGGATACAACTGCAGTGCGGCAATACCGATGAACAAGGGCAGCAGACCGACGAAAAACAGACCGTTCAAAGCTCCGATGATAACGCCTGTACGGGCTGCTTTAACATCTCTGGCAGCCTGGACCCTCAACCACAGATCGGCCTCAAAAGCCCAGCCGGGCAGATAGGCCACCAGCGTCAGCAGAATGATGGCAATCCCCGGAGAGTAAAGAGATGACCAGCTCATGGATGATTTGGCAGCAGTAATGGTTGCAAGGGGGAAAAAGGAACCCTGCCCGTGCATCCCTTTCACCGCTAGTCCGCCGATGATCAAAATATAGAAGGCTACCAGAACATACTGCAGCTTATCGGTGGCTACCACTGCCCGGAATCCCCCTGCTGTCAGATAGAGGCCCACGATAACACAGATCAATACGATGGTAGCAGAGTTGCTTAACTGTAGCTGGGGAGCCAGCAGCGTGGCTGCCACATAGATCTCGGCACCTCCCCAGACCAAAAAGACCAAAACCAATGCCAGCGCAACAATGTTACGAGACCCTTTGCCAAATCTGTTTTCGATCATTTCGGGCTGACTGAAAGCAGGGAGGGCATGATACTTTGTTGAGAAATAATAGATCAATCCGAGGGCAATCAGCCAGGGTACTGTTATCAGCCAGAGGGCTCCCAGTCCGTACCAGTAAAACAGTTGAACGGCATAGACACAAGACCAGGAAACGGACATGAATCCTGCCGAGAGAGACAGCCCGACACTGATGGGTCCCAGACGACGACCGGCGGTCCAGAATTCGGCAGTATCCTGCTGATGAAGATGAGCTCTCCAGCCAATGATCAGAGTAAAAACGATGTAGATGATGATGGCTATCCATGCAATAGACATAGGCAATCCCAATAAAATTTAACGGAAGTAACTCGTGAATATAAAAGAAATCAATTGTATCAGAGGAGATAATTTACCGTCGTCGGATCAATGAAAAGGATTGAATCCATCCCGATCGAGAAGATCTCAATTGCTGCTTATGAGAATTATGCAGAATGCCCTATATTTAACTGTTCGATTTGTGATACAATTTGATACAAGGCTAACTGGATTTAACGATAGTCAATTGAGCTTTCACTTCACTCTCTGTTAAATTCAATATTGTAAAATGTCTGTTATGAGCTGGTTGGATAGTTTTTTTGATGACTCCACTATCTCCGATGCAAAAGCAACATGAAAGTGAGTGCAGGTTGCAGAATATAATGCAATTCGTATGGATATAAAAGTGATTGTCACAAAGGATACAAATGAATAATACTCAATTCTGCAAACTTGATAACAATCAGCTGGCTTACCACAGATGCGGTAAAGGTGAGCCGATGCTCCTCGTTCATGGGATAACCACCTATTCTTTTATCTGGCAAAAAATGATACCAGCCCTTTCCGAAAAATACGATGTCATCTCTTTAGATCTGCTGGGTTGTGGTGAATCCGATAAACCCTTCGGAGCTGATCTCTCCATTGCAGTACTGGCCCAACTCATCAGGAAATTTATCGACAAGCTTTCTATTGGGAAGCTGCACCTGGTCTGTCATGATATCGGCGGCGGCATCGGTCAACTGATGGCCATCGATCACTCCGATGTCCTAAGTTCACTGACCCTGATCAACTCTGTGGGATACGACTTTTGGCTCCGGTAACGCTTCCGTGCCCGGGCATTTGAACCGAATGCGTAGCGTCCATTAC
>CAZIYQ010000086.1:0-10912 GCA_964543505.1 uncultured bacterium
TGAGCTGTTATGTCCGGAGAAATCCACTGTACTTGGTCCTTGTAAGGTCATTCCATTGGAGTACCCAAACATTAATTGTCGTCATATCGATGTGTATATTTCTACAGATGGGGCATTGCAAAATAACGGATTGATCGATCAACTGGTCGCAGAACTTACAGTTCATTCATCTGATACAGCTATTGCATATCGTGGCAATACAAGATCTATTCAAATATTTGAGCAACTGAAACTCAATGAAGTCAGGAATAATAATATTCCCTGTTTGCGAGATAATGGCGTTTATTTAATTTCTGGAGGTCTTGGCGGCATTGGACTTTCTGTTGCAGAGTTTCTTGCCAGGTCGGTACATGCGAGGCTCATTCTTGTTGGGCGGACAGACTTTCCTGACAGGAATGATTGGGATAAATGGCTGAATGAGACAAAAAAAGCAGATGATGGGACAATCATTAAAGCTGTTAGAAGCGAAAATTTGGATTCATCTCCGGACCTTAGTCACGATCAAGTGATTAGAAGTAAGATTATCAAGTTAAAAGAATTGGAAGAACTTGGAGCTGAAATTCTTACCGTGAGTGCCGACATAGCTGATTTTGATCAAATGACGATATTACTTGATCAAGTAAATGAACATTTTGGTGAAATAAATGGGGTAATACATTGTGCAGCAGTTTTTCATTCGTCTTCAATAAATTTAATAACAAGAGATATGGCGGCAAAAGTCTTATCTTCAAAAGTAAGGGGAACATTGGTTCTTGATTCACTGTTCAAGGAAAAAGTCCTTGATTTTATGGTGCTGTTTTCATCGATGTCTTCAATACTGGGAGGGGGGGAGGGGCATATAGATTATAGCGCAGCAAATAATTTCCTTGATGCATACGCAAATAAACAGCGATCTTCTAATACATACACAATTTCTATTGACTGGTGGGGCTGGGGTGAAACTGGTATGGCTGTGAAAGATACAGCAAAGTCGAACAAAACAGACCTGGATGCACTTAAAAAATCTTCAATACTGACTCAAGACGGGCTTGATGCATTAAAACGAATATTGTGCTGTTCGCAATCGCAAGTAGTTGTAAGTCCGCCAAATTTATCGTATCTAATTCAAGCTGCTCAAAGAACATCTTCAGGAAAGAGATCATCTATATCAGATAATGGTTTTTTGATTAATAAATATCATCGGCATGAAAGTTCCAGTTCATTTCTAGCGCCATCAAGTGATTTGGAGATAACCATAGCTAGCATATGGCAAGAAGTTCTAGGCATTGAACAAATCGGGATTAATGATAATTTTTTTCAGCTGGGTGGAGATTCAATTCTTATGCTTCAGATTTTGGAAAAAATAAATAACGAAGTGGCTCAACTGAAAGAAAGGCCTATTGATACACAGACAATCTATAGCAACCAGACTATAGCTGCTATTGCTGGAATTATAGAGGGTCTGGGTGTATGCAATGGCGAAGATGTTCAGGCAGTAAGTGCTATGCCTGTGAAGGGGATGGGGGGTACACATACCCTTTTTATTGTTAATAAATCTGGAGTCAAACAACCTTTGATTTGGGTATGTGGTGGAAGGATGTTAGATATTTTGCGAGAAGAGATCGCCCCTGATCGGCCAGCTTATGTATTTGATTATTTCGGATTCGATGAAAAGATGAAGTCTTGGTCAATCTCACAAATCGCAGGTTATTATATAACTATGTTAAAAGCATTTCAGCCAGAAGGTCCATATTTGCTTGGTGGTTACTCGTTAGGTGGGATAATAGCTTTTGAAATAGCAAAACAATTAAAGCAGTCGGGCCAGGTGGTACAAATGCTTTTTCTTCTTTCTCCGTCAGATTCATTCTATATGGATGATACGGAAAAAAGGTTCGCTAATAATGTAGTTTTAAGTCACTTGCTTGCATTGATCAGGCTGAATTGGCAAGGACGAGTCGGGTATATTAAGCAGATGATGCCCCGGGTTATCCCATTTTCAAAACGGTTTGTTAATAATGTCCTGGATAAAATAGGGCTACTGAAATTTATGTCCAAAGAACTTTATTGGGATCACTCAATAGAGCAACAATATAAAAGGATGCTTGATGAGTATAGTCTAGAAACTTATAAGGGCAATATAGTATTATTGGATGAGGCGGATTTCCTGGGAGATAGAAAAAATAAATATGCAGAAATTGAAAAGCACATTAATGGAGATGTAAAAGTGATAACTCTAGACTGTGATCATTTTTCTTATTATAAGGAGACAGAGATATCAAGCCAATGGGTGAGTTATCTGAAAGAGAGTATACTGGAATCGGAGGGATAAAATGGCAATTTCTCTCAGGAAAATTGTTAAGGTGGTAACAAGGACCATCCTGCCACTGACAAGAGAGTGGCGTGGATATTATTAAGTTATTGCCAACCCATTTACATAATTCTCTGCCGGAAGGTGTGTATCTGGGCGGACAGGAAATATTAGCCAGTGAGGCTGAAAAACTGTTTCCTGAAGAACATTTTTATATACAGGGATCTGTTGCCAAGCGACAGTGTGAATTCGCCTGTGGTCGTTCTGTTGCCAGACAGATTTTAGTGAAGTTTGGATACTCTGATTTTCCGATTCTGAAGGATGAAAAGGGATGCCCTATTTGGCCTGATGGTATAACAGGAAGTATTACTCACACAGATACTAATTGTTTGGTAGCAATTGCACGGAGCCATAAAGTGAGATCACTTGGAATTGATTTGGAGCCAGTCAATTCTGTGGACTCTTCTTTATGGCCATTTTTATTCACAGACAAAGAGATAAGTCATTTGAAGAAACAGAATGATACCGAGTCACGTCAAAATTTAGCCGCAGTTTTTTTTGTAGCCAAAGAAGCATTTTATAAATGTAATTATCCTATTGATAAAAGATGGGTTGATTTCAAAGAAATTAGTGTGAAATTTGATGTTCAGTCCAGGAGAATATCATTTTTTGACCAAAATGGTAGTCTGCAGAAAGCATATACAGGTATTTCAACTACTTATTCAGATCATGTATTTTCTTTTGTTTGGTATGTGGATACGGATACACAATTTTGATTTATTTCAATAATGAAACTCTTTTTATCTATATTGTGACGATATAATGTCTTCACTTTCTTCAATCATGAAAAAGAAACTCATTTCGGGTGGGGCCTGGGCTGTTATTGGTGCCATGTTTGGTTCTATAGGGGCGGTTATCATAAATGTTCTTTTGGCACGCATATTGTCACCTGAAGAGTTAGGCGTTTTTATTCTAGTATTCAGTTTATTATCAATCCTGGTTATAACAGGACTATTTGGATTGGATATCTCCGTTGTCCGTTTGATTGCCGAAGCAGAGGTGAAAAAGAATACCGGAAGAATCATATCTTTAGTGTATGTAGCCTTCTTTGGAGCATCAATTGGTGCATTGTTTGTGTTCGTGTTTATAACACTGGGAGGAGGAGATTTTATTGTAACGAATATTATTAAACATGAGATAGGTCGCGAGGAACTAAATCTTATTGCTCTTTTGGCAATTGGGTTAATATTCCAAGTACTTATAGCTGAAATTTTCCGTGGATTTCATAAAGTGGCTTTGGCAGTGGTGTTTTCCGGTCTTTTGGAGACAGTTCTTTCAGCGCTTTTACTTTCTGCCATTTATTTGGCGGGAATTAGTTTGAATATAAAGTCAGTGTTCCTTGCATTTACGTTAATTGTCTGGCTTGGTACTTTTATTGCTGTTTTCTTGTTGTTCAAGTCATTGAGACGGATTGAACAGGATTCAACTCACATGACAATTCGTGAGGTTGCAAGCATTTCATGGCCTTTGTGGTTAACTAACCTGACTGCATTAGCAATGATTCAGGCAGATATATGGATAGCAGGAATATTCACGTCAGCCGATGAGGTTGCTATCTATGGAACTGCGGCTGGAATTGCCTTTTTCGTATTGTCATTAACTGGTTTACTTCATGTTTTTATCCCCCCAATTATAACTCAATTAAAAGTGGAGGGTAAAATCCAGGAGTTGGAATACATACTTCGCGGAGGTGCAACGATATGTGGTTTGCTGACCTTCCCACTAGCATTGATGTTTATTTTGTTCCCGGCTGAGATATTGGCTTTTTTGTTTGGAGAGCACTATAGTCAAGGAGGAGGCATTCTGTTCTTGTTGACGATAGGAATGTTTTTTAATACAGCTACTGGAATGCGAGGTGCTGCATTAATGCTAACGGAGCATGAAAGAGTTCAAATGGTAATCTCATTGATAGGTGGAACGATGAATATTGTCTTCTGTGTCTTGGGTGCCTGGAAAATTGGAATTAACGGTATTGCTGCGGGGGCAATGGCTGGAATGATTTTACAATCCGTGATGGAGCTTATTGCAGTTAAAAAGATTCTGGGAATCTGGACCTTTGCAAGTCCTTTATACATCAAAGGTTTAAAAAAGGTTATTCTTACCCGGACTATCCATGAATCGGTGTGATGATTGCGCCGGAGTTTTTTTTGCAACAGATGATTTGGCAGGGGTGTCGTAGCAGTGCATACGGACGACTGACAAGGGATTCGATGTGGATAAAAATTAATGAGGGCACTGTAGTATTAGTGAATAATTCTGGCTAGATATTGTGGTGGATGTTGAAGATTTATAACGTAACACGTTATAAATTGTACCTGTAGAATCTAACCCAAGGTTCTGTGAAATTCATTGAAAGCTTGAATCAAACAGAGATAGCTCTCAAAAATTTAAAGAGTAAAGGGCGTAAAATTGACTAAAGAAGTAAAAGATTCTGTGATCGTTGGAATGCACTGTGGTTATGAGCACGATTCCGGTGCTTCGGTTATAGTTAACGGGGCGATTAAGGCGGCTGTGGCCGAGGAGCGTGTTTCCAGAAAAAAGAAGGACCAGCGTTTCCCTTTGCAGTCGTTGATGAAATGTCTGGAGATTGCCGAACTGCATATTTCTGAAGTAACTCACTTCTGTTTTGCTGCTAGAGACATTGTATTTCAACCAAATCCTGGAGCATATATGGCTGGAGAGGGTGAGACGCTTTTTAGCGGTTTAAGGAACTCAAGCAGTTCCAACAGTCTGTTTTGGATGACCCGTCACTATAGGTTGAATCGTCTGCTTGGTCTCAGACCCTTTGAAAAAGAGGTGAAGCGAGTACTTTACAGCAAGGGCGCAAATGAAAGTGCCAGGTTTCAATTCATTGATCACCATACTTGTCATATGGCATCAGTATTTTTTACAAGTGGCCATGTTAAGGCGGATGATGGATATGTCTTTTGTGTTGATGCATATGGAGATGGTGCGTCGGTTTCGGGCTACTATTTTGATAGTTTTGAACAATTGCCAAATACTCTCCATAAAATGAGTTCATGGCTTTCACCGGGTGCGATGTATTCTTCAACAACGCAGTTCCTGGGAATGAAATCGAACAGGCATGAAGGAAAGGTAACCGGGTTAGCAGCTTATGGAGATTCCAGCCGGCTGTTTGAAAAAACAAAGAAGTATCTTTATTACAACGAGAAAGCGCACACTTTTGAGGTGGATGTACTGGATGAGTCCAAAATCATTCGATATTGCAAGAAGATTATGGATATTTGGAAAGGTGTCGAGTCAACAGGCGGGGGTTTTGATGAAATGTCGAATGACTTTTCATCCGAGACGAAAGAAAATATTGCTGCTGCAGTACAAGAACGCCTGGATAATGAGATTGTAAAATATGTTAGCGATGTAATTGGTGATAAGGCTCCGGGCTGTATCTTGTTGGCTGGAGGAGTCTTTGCAAATGTTAAGACAAACGGCGCAATAGCAAAGAAATTCCCGGATGCTGAAGTGGTTATTCATCCTGCCATGACCGATGAGGGTGTTGCTCTAGGTGCAGCATTATATGGTGATTATTGTGCAAAAGGACATGTAAATGTTCAAAGCCTTGACCATGTTTACCTTGGCTCAAACTATGATCCACTAATTTCCAGATGGATAAGTGAGGTGGATGATAGATTCAAGATATATGATCTTAGCAATAAAGATAAATTGCCTGAATCAGAAGTGGCAAGGCTTATTTCTAAAGGTAATGTAATCGGTTTGTTTCAAGGAGGGATGGAATATGGCCCAAGGGCATTAGGGAACAGGTCAATCCTGATAGACCCTCGCAAGCAAGAGGTTAACGATGTCGTTAATAAGCGATTGAATAGAACCGAATATATGCCTTTTGCTCCAGCAGTAATGGAGGAATTTTCAAGCGATATTTTTGATATCAGCCCCAATGTGGCATACACATGTAACTTTATGACTATAGTGGTGGACGTAAAAAGAAAATGGCGCGACAGGATACCGGCAGTTGTGCATGTAGACAATACTGCGCGACCACAGTTGGTTTCGGAGGCGTCTAATAAGAACTATTACCATATCATCAAGGAGTTTTATAAAATTACAGATGTTCCCGTACTAGTAAATACCAGTTTTAATATACATGAAGAGCCTATTGTGGAATCTCCGAGTGATGCTTTGCGTGCATTAGAACTGGACGCTATTGATGCAATCTATTTTCCTCCTTACCTTGTTGTTTTGCGCTCAAATGATCCATATTATAATACCGGTTCATAATGGATTCAGGAAACAATCAAACTGGTCGATTGATGGCCTTGAGCGCATAGAACAAGATTTAAATCAATTTCTTCAAAAAAAGAAGCCAAGTTAAGTATGAGACTTACAAAAAATGGTGTTGGCAATGGATTAGCCTTTTTTATTGCACTATTCTGGTTTGTGCATATTCGTGTGGTAGGTGATCTGTTTATTTCGGAATTGATGATCGGTCTTGTTGGTCTGTTTATGATAAAGAAGCACGGATACAAGCTCTATGAGCCGTTGCCAAAGAAAATACTGTTTTTTGGTTTATTGTGGCTGGGCTCTCAAGTTTTAACTGACCTGGTTCGTATGTCTCCTGTTGAGAGTTTGGTGAAGGGATGGGCCAACATCATTTTCTTTCTTGTTGATTTTTCTGTGCTGTATATGCTGATTTACAAAAATCAAAAACGTTTAATATTATTTATAACAGCTTTTGCTATAGGAGGCATCCTAAGATGCTTTGTTGAACCTGGCTGGGGTTATGAAGATGAGCCATGGAAATTTGGTTTTGCATTCCCTACAATACTCTTGACTATTATGTTGTTGTCATGGTTATCACATAAACGACTTATTACCGCATCAATGATGCAAGGATTGCTGCTGTTGCTGGGAATGCTAAGTATTTATTTAAATGCGCGTTCATTAGGGGCTTCGTTGGTACTTGCGAGTTTTATGCTGTTTATCAGTAGGCAGACCTTGTTTTATAGTATTTTTCTTCGTCGCTGGAGCCCTGGCCGTATGGTTGGTGTATTCGTTACCGTAGTTGGGTTCATCTCTATTATTGCAATAGCTTATCAGTGGACAGGAGACAATAAGCTTTTACCGGAAGCAAGCCAATATAAATATGAACTAACCAAATCTGTGCCATACGGAGTATTTGGCACACTGCTGATTGGTCGAAATGAATTCTTAACCTCAATTCCTGCAGTGATTGATTCTCCTGTTATCGGTCATGGTTCATGGCCGGTAGATCCGAAGTATAGCAATTACTTGTATCAGATAAATAGCGTGCTCAAAGCTGGTTATAATAGTGATTTTCTAAGAGAGATCGTTGAATCCTCCTATTTGATTCCTACCCATTCTCACCTTATGCAGTCATGGGTTTGGGCTGGATTCCTGGGTGCCTTGTTTTGGCTGGTTGTGTTATCGATCATGGGAAAAAGCTTCATTTTGTCTATTCGTTTTCAACATACATTAACACCCCTGCTGGTTTTTTTATCGCTCATGGAAGTTTGGGATTTATTGTTTTCTCCATTCAGCTCTATCATGCGTATTCAGTGGGCTTGGGAGTTGGTACTGACAATTATGGCATTTGAAATGTCCAGGAGGATGCAAAGAAATAAAATTGAAGAAAGTGTGAGTGTGCCAATAAAATGAACATGTCATATTCGGTTTTTTCCGATGAATGGCCCGATTCAATGGAAGGGAAGTTGAGTCCTTTTTTATTTAAACTATCCATCTTGCTGTATGCGATCGTTCTGTTTTGTCCGATAGCTGATGCTGGAAGTTCAAGTGGAATAGATACGATGAGGCATATTGTTGGTGGAGGGGTGACTCCCGAGTATACTGCTACAGAGGCTTCAATTAAGGGGCTTCGCTCACTAAATACGAGGCGCTTACGCCTTATTAACGTCGACAACAATGAATTTAGCTTTGATAGCAGCAATCATATTACAGTAAAGTGGTCAAAACACCTGACCGAAGGGCTTCAATTATGTAAAGAAAATGGTTGGGTTCCTCATGTTATCATAGGTCATGTTGTACCCGGGCCCCTCTCTCTTATTGCTGGAGATGGCCGAGTATTTGGCCCCTCATCATGGGATATGTATAATCTATATATTGAAGCATTCCTGAATTTCGTAATCAATGAATGGGGGTTCAAAGAGACAGAATGGGAGGTTGGTAATGAAATGGATATCTCCCATCTTAATTGGGTATCGGAAGGGAATGCCTCCACTTTGACTGAAGACAAATTGTTTCGTTCCTATATACGATTGTATAGTCATATTAGCCATGTGTTTTCAATGTTTAAAAAGAAGCATTCAGATATTAAAATCTCTCTGGGTGGGCCAGCTGTTTCACCCCATGGCTTTCTTCTAACTGAGAAGAACTGGCTTCTGATGTTTATCACAGAGGTGTCTAAACGAAAGCTCATTTGTGACTTCATTAGTTTGCATATGTATGGAAATGTAGCTTCAGGCTCTGAATTTTCGAAAATCATTGTCGATACCCATAAAGCAATAAAAGAATCCGCCTTGAATGCCACAATTGCAATAACTGAATGGGGGGCTGATTGGCATTCGAATGAAGAAATCAATCTGGCTCCAATTGGCGGTTCGTTTGTGTTTGAATTTGTTCGATTTCTGTGTGATGCGAATGTTTCTGATGCAATATTTCTTGCCCTTTCTGAATTTCCAGGTCAGAAGTGGCCTGTTTTCTTTTTAGAAAATAAAAATAAAACCTATGCTATGAATGCGGCACAGAGAATCGCTGGCCTGCAAGGTAAAATGGCTGATTGTACGGTAAATTTGTTGGGCGTTAATTGTATTGCTGTAGCTACATCAATGGAGATGACTGTTCTGGTATGGAATTTAGATTGGGGGAAAGCCCCTATATCAACAAAATGGAATTTTTTTGCAGATGATATAGTGATATCGATTTATTCTGGATCTAGGTGGCACTTAATGGATTCGACTGTCAACGGTTTGCGAGAACATGATTTTGTCAGGCTTGTAGATTCACCAAACAACATGAATGGCACATTCACGATAGCACTAAAACTCTTCTATGGCGATTATGCTGCAATAAAACTTGGGGTGATCCATTGATAAGCATACCCAGTGGAAATGGTGCTGATAGTTATGGCATTTGAAATGTCGGGACGGATGCAAAGAGATAATATTGAAGCAATTGTGAGTGTGTCAATAAAATGAAAGTTTCAATTGTGACCATTTCCTACAATCAGATAGATTTTTTGGAAGAGTGTATTCTTTCCGTACTGGAACAGGATTATCCTAATGTCGAATATATTATTGTGGATCCGGGTAGCACTGATGGAAGTCGTGAAACCATTAAGAAATACCGGGACAGGATTAGACATATCATATTTGAACCAGATGAAGGGCCTGCTGATGGGTTGAATAAAGGGTTTTCTCGTGCGACAGGCGAAGTCTATGCTTTTTTGAATGCAGATGATATTCTTTTGGATAATGCAGTTTCTGAGTTCGTTAAAGTGTTTGAAAAATATGATGTAGATGTGGTTAGTGGTCACGGGTTTATTATTGACTCATCTGGAAAGACCGTAAGGCCTGTTTTTTCCGATAAATTTAACTTGAAGAATTATGTTTACGGTTCGTGTGTGTTGTTACAACAGTCTACTTTTTTTAAGGCTCACATCTATAAAGAGGTTGGCGGATTCAATAAAGAGAATAAATCCTGTTGGGATGGTGAACTTTGGTTTGACATGGCAATAAATAAAGCCAAATTTAAAAGAAGTAATGGTTATTATTCATGTTTCAGAATATATCCGGAGTCAATTACCGGTTCTGGACGATCTCAGGAAGGGAATGATTCCGTCTATTTCCGGCATGCAATGCAATTGGGTTATGATGATGTGGGCAGTACTATAAAGCGGAAGTGGAGTTGGCTATTTGCGAGGTTGTTCGACCCTCTTATTTCGTTTAAACGTATGATGGCGAGGTGGTCATGAGATAATGAGTAAACCAAAAGTGGCAATGGCTAGAGTTCTTCATGTAACAGAGAGTCATGCAAAGGTTGATGGGGGCGTGACAACGGTGGTTAATGATCTCACCCGCCACATTGGCTTTTTTGGGATTTATTCCTGCGTTCTTGCTGCTGCGGACAAAAATGAATTTACTCCAAGTGGCGTAGATTTTGTGAAGATGGGGTTAGGTTGTGATGCTCTGCCTGCACTCTTTTCATCTGAATTGAAGGAATCCATTCGTACTATTGTTCGGGATAAAAAAATTAATATAATTCATATTCATGGAGTGTGGAAACCATTGCAGATTGTTGCAAGCGGTATTGCAAAAGAAATGGGCATCCCTTTTATCGTTACTTTACATGGCATGCTTGAACCTTGGCTGTGGACTGGAAAGGGCTGGAGAGGTTTTTTAAAGAAAAAGCTATATTTTCGTATGATAGCTTATCCTGTCTACAAATATGCAGCTACCGTACACGCAATTACACCCCAAGAGTCCAATAATCTGAAGCGCTTTTTCCCACATAATAGTTGTGTCACAGTTCCTAATGCAGTTGATTTGGATGGGG
>CAZIYQ010000087.1:0-10910 GCA_964543505.1 uncultured bacterium
AAAAGGTTTTGAGATGCTTGAATTTAATTCTCTAAATTCAAGCATGGTTTTACAAACAAAACAGAAAGGGAACGTGAAGAAAATTTCGTTCATATTTATTTTATCATTCTGCTATTCAGAAATTATATCTGTGCCTGGTGACTACCCTACAATTCAAGAGGCGATTGATAACTCTGCAAATGGCGATACCGTTATTGTGCAACCGGCACAATATTTTGAAAATATCAATTTCAATGGACATAATATATTGCTGGGTTCACTTTACTTTACTACCGGTGATACAAGTTATATATCACAAACAGTAATTGACGGCAGACAGCTCGAGAGTGTAATGCTGATAAATGGTGAAGAGGTTGTTATAACCGGGTTTACTATTCAGAATGGTTTGGGAAATAACGGAGGTGGAATAAGCATCGGGAATAATTATTCAAGTGTTGTAAATATCTCACACAATATTATCCGAGATTGCATTGGTGATTGGGGTGGCGGAATATACTGTGAAAATTCAACTGGTACATTCGAGCATAATCTAATCTATAACAATTATGCCATCTATAATGGCGGTGGCATATACAGAGATGATGACGGTGCAATTTTAATAGACAAATGTACAATTGTCGATAATTCGGCCGGCTCAAACGGGGGCGGTATTTCTAGCTTTGCAAATGACTTAATTCAAAATTCGATTATCTTTTTCAATACAGCCCCAAATAATTCAAATGTTAACGGGAGCCCTAATCCAGTAATTACATATTCAAATATTCAGTTTGGTTACAGCCCAGTTGGGACTGGTAATATCGATTATGACCCATTATTCAGTGATATTACTTACGAACTGTATCAATTGTTACCTGAGTCTCCGTGCATTGATGCTGGAGATCCTAATTCTGATCGCGACCCCGACTGTACCAGTACTGATATGGGGGTATTTTCTTTTAACCAAAGTTTTGCAGGTTGTCTTCTGTTGGGTGACGTAAATGAGGACTGCCAAATAGATGTAGCGGATATCGTTCAAGACATCTACTGTATCTTACAGCAAAATGATGATTGTCAATGCGGAGATATGGATGGAGATGGGCAGGTGAATATTTTTGACGTTGTGTGGATGATTGATACAATTTTAAGTGGTGATTGATACAATCTATCTGGCATTAATGATATCAACAACCCAAAGATTACCCGAATGGTTCATTGAAGCAAGGAACAAAGTATCTGTTCAAGATTTGTGTATTATACCTAATTTTAATAACAGCAAATAGAGATGAATACCATTTAGTTATGTCATATTTACATTTAAATAATGCCCCTGTAAAAGAAGGGTTGATAGATATTCAGACAAGTCTGTGCAACCCTTTGGATATGCATGTCGATTTTGATAATATATCTAAAAAATTGATAAATGATTTTCCTGTTACGACTAACCTCTTCCAGACTGGTGTACAGTTTAATCGAGAAAAAGGATTCACACCTGCTGAAGATATTAAAGTGATTGGAAAGAAATACTCCTCTTTATCCAATGATAAAATCGCTCAAATTAGATATAGTGGAATTACCGTAAGTAAACTGTTCCCTTATGATAATTGGGAATCATTATTGCATCAAACAAAATTAATTTGGGATGAATATCATAAAATATTCAAGCCTGAAAGAATCAATAGAATTGCTACGAGATTTATCAACAGCATTGATGTTAGGCTTCCCTTTAATTTCAATGAATATTTTAAATCGCCTTATTCACTTGATGAGAGAATTAATAAACCTCTAAAAAGTTATCTTTTTAGATGTTCGCTCGTCTTTGAGGAATTCAACGCTGATGCTATCATTACTCAAAGTTTGCAACCTGATGGTACTAATTCTGAAAAAGCCTTTCTCATTTTGGATATTGATGTTTATAAAGTTGTATCTTACGAATCAACCGATGGGAAAATATGGGATGATTTAATTTCTCTTCATGACATAAAAAATGAAATATTTTTCAACTCAATTACTGATAAACTACTGGAGAAATATAAATAATGTCTGTTTCAAATATAAAAATAAACACTTTTTCGGATTCCTTATCTCGAGGAAGTAATAGTACCACAAGTGATGAATCACATTTTATGCTCGAACAGCTTATGCAAATAATCGATGATCAACAATCAACAGGCATAGGGACTGATAAGTGGGAGAAGATTTTTATTCAACTTTTTGAAATTGCAGATTATTGTTCGGTTGAAGATTGGGACGGTTATGGCGCAACGCCGGTGAATTTATTCGCAATCAAGCAAATCAGAGAATTTCTATCTCAACTCCCTGACTTGCCGATACCTGAAATTATTCCTGATAATGACGGGAGTATCGCATTGCAGTGGTATAGGGATAAGGGTAACCAGCTGATAATTAGTTTTAATGGAGAGCCAGAATTGGTTTATAGTGGGATTTTCAATTATCAAAATCGATCTCGCGGATTTGAATTATTCTCTACTTATATAGCTGAAAGTATTCTAGACTTAATAAAACGAATATATTATAGCTCATGAATATTAATATGCTAACAAGATTTATATTCACCAGCCGTTATTTTAGCGTAGAAAATAAACGCGTCAAACATGCTGCATTTTCTCCAATGTTCAATAAAGAAAATGAGAGGTATGAAACATCTGTGTGCCGAATAGATGATTTGTCCGGAGATGAGATTTGGGAGACTGGTATTACAGAAGTGGAGCAGAGAAGACCTGGCAGTAAAAAAATATTAGCTCGCGGTGATTTTACAGAAAAATGTTTGAGCGATACTGTTTTAACTATAGAAAACTCTTTCCATATTTTTAACCGACATGCTGATATTATAGGATGGCCAAATGAAAAAGACGAACATCTTGCGCTGAAGCAATTCCTCGCGAATTCCGCCATTTTGTGCACAAGAGATTAGTATTCCCTTGGAAACAGAGTTACGATTTTTCAATAACATTTGACATTCTTCCAGTGGCTATCAGGCCTGTCCAGCTCATCTCTGATTTTCTGATAATTGCTAAATCGCTTCCCATTAAATTCCGTACGGAGCAAAAAAAAGTCCGACAGTTGCCGGACTTATTTTATCGTTAATTCAGTCTATTTGGCCATTGCCGCAGAGGACATTTTTCGTCTGACATACGCCATGATCTCCAGCAGAGGCAAGTCCTTGGGGCAGACATCTCCGCAAGCCATCATACCGATACAGCCGAAGACTCCTTCATCCGTTGAGACCAGTTCGAACCATTGTTCTTCGTCTCTTTCGTCACGGGGGTCCATCATGAAACGACCAACGCGATAGAGACCGGCAGCGCCAACAAAATCGGAGTTCACATTGGCCGTAGCGCAGCCGGCAATGCAACAGCCACATTCGATACATCTCTCGCTCTCGTATATCTTATTGGCCAGGTCATTGTCCATGCGCTCTTCCTGGGCAGTGGGGTCAAAAGCCTTTTGAGTATGAATCCAGGATTCCACCTTCTCCTCCATCTGGCGGAACCACACACCCGTATCCACAGATAGATCCCCCAGCATTTTGAAATAGGGCAGAGGCAACAATTCGATGACATCCGGCAAGTCTCCGGTAAGTGTTCGGCAGGCCAGGGTAGGACGGCCGTTGATCATCATTCCACAGGACCCGCAGATACCGGCCCGGCACACAAAATCAAACATGAGCGTGGGGTCCAGCTCATCCCGGATGTAGTTTAGCGCGGCGAAGATGTTCATCCTCAAAGTCTCTTCTACTTTGTACTCCTGTAAAAAGGGCGTCGAGTTTTCATCATAGGGATTATACCGAAATATTTTAAATGTCAGAGTACGAGCCATTATTTCACCTCCTCTTTCCATAGGCCAGGTTTGAGTCCTGTATTGATGGGTTCTTCCGTTTCGTGTTTACCATTCTTTTTCTGGAGTTCATCCACGCTTGCATTGTATTCTTCTACAGAAACGGCCATGGGGAGCATTTGTCCTCCACCGTAGCCTCTGTCTCCTGGTGGAATGTCGATCGTTCCAACCGGCTCATAGCTTAGCTCGGGTGCCATGGCACCTTCCGGCCATCTGGCGAGTGTTCGTTTAAGCCACTTGGCATCATCTCTGGCGGGGAAGTCGTCCCGCGTGTGGGCGCCGCGGCTTTCTTTTCTGGCTTCAGCTCCGGCGGCAATACAGTAACCCAATTTGACCATACCCTTCAATTTCAGGGCTTCGGTCAGCTCCATATTCCGGCCCGGGTTCGAGGTCTTAACCTTGATTTCATCAGCCCTGCGGATGAGTTTTCCGAATTCTGCCACCGCTTCCTTGAGACCATCCCCGGTTCTGAAGATGCCGACCTTATCAGACAGTACTTTCGCCATATCGCGTTTGATCTCGAGTATCGATTCCTTACCGCTGCCATTGTAGAGGTCGTCAATGCGTTTTTTCTGCTGATCCTCAAACTGGCGGGCCAGCACAGAGCTGGTTTCCACTTCATTAACTTTTGCAAAAGCCGCGACTTTTTCGCCGACCACCATACCTGCAACAATGGTCTCTGCGAGTGAATTTCCGCCCAGCCTGTTGAAGCCGTGCAGGTCCCAGCAGGCAGCTTCTCCGGCAGAGAACAGCCCTTTCATGTTATAAACATGACCATCCTTGTTGACGCGGATGCCGCCCATTGAATAGTGCTGAGTCGGTCTGACCGGTACCAGTTCTGTGATGGGATCGATTCCGATAAAATATTTGCAGATGTCATAGACTTCGCGCAGTTTAGTGAGCAGGTGCTCTTTGCCGAGATGACGAATGTCCAGCCATAGATGATCACCGTAAGGACTGTGAACTCCTTTGCCTTTCAGCATGTGTTCTTTCATTCTGCGGGAGACCACATCTCTCGATGCAAGTTCCATTTTGGCGGGTTCATAGTCCGGCATGAAACGATATTCGTCAACATCCAGGAGATAACCACCATCTCCACGGCAGCCTTCGGTGACAAGAATGTCGGTGGGGACAATCCCGGTGGGGTGAAACTGAACCGCTTCCATATTTCCCAGGGGGATAATGCCCGAATCCAGCGCAATGCTGTCGCCGGTGCCTTCGTTGATCACCGCATTGGTAGAATGTCCATAAATGCGGCCGTAACCCCCCGTTGCGATAACCGTAGCGCGCGCAAAATAGGTGTTAAGCGACCCGTTGCGCAGGCTCCTCACAACGGCACCTTTGCAGACGCCATCCGTGTGGATCAAGGAAAGCGCTTCCATACGGTCGTGAACGGTGACACCAAGCTGAATGGCCATATTGTCCATCGTGTACAACACCGAATGGCCTGTACCATCAGCGGTGTAGCAGGTGCGCCATTTTGCTGTTCCCCCAAAGGCCCGTGCGGTGATCAATCCCTCGTCGGCCGGATCTTCATCTACGGTCTGTTTTACGCCTTTGATAAAGTAATCTGCAGGTCCGCCTTTGACACGATTCCAAGGCACTCCGTAATGAGCCATTTCGCGCATGGCAATGGGAGAATTATCCGCAAATATCCTGGCAACTTCCTGATCGGCCGCCCAGTCAGAGCCTTTCACGGTATCCAGCCAGTGCAATGTGGCGTTGTCACCCTTACCCTTGGCGGCATTTCCCAAGGCGGCTTGCATTCCCCCTTGTGCAGCAGCGGAGTGACTTCTTTTCGGAGGGACCAGACTCAAAATAGTAACATTGAGACCTTGCTTGGCCGCGGCCAACGCAATGCGTTCACCAGCCAATCCCGCACCAATGATCAGGACATCAGAAGTATAAATATTGCTCACAGCAGGCCTCCTTTCATCATGCGATACAGCCCGGCAACACCGAGGAAATTAAGGATCAGATACACCCAGAATACGATGGAGAAAACCACAAAGGCCCACTTCCGGTTGAACCAGGTATCGGCCAGCCATTTAACGGCAAGCCGATAGAGGCCGATGGACATGTGTACCACGATGGCGACTCCCAAAAACAAATACAGCAGCCACAGACCGCTCTCAACCCGGGGACCTGAAATGCCGGCCGAAATGCCGGCAGAATTATCCAGACCCATATCGGAGAATATATTCCAGATGACCAATACGAGGTGAAAAGCTCCCAGCGCCAGTACCAGCATTCCGGTACGAACCTGCCAGATCCACAGAGAGGTTTCAAAGTGACGCCGGAGTGTCGTGTATTCACCGGGTTTCTGATTCCAGCGCGTCTTTGATTTTTTGATGGAGCGCCCCAATTCAAGCATGCGTTTGCGTTCATACAGCTTTCCGGGAATCTTGCGACCGGCATAAATGAAGTGTACGAAAAACAACAATGGAATCACGACTGCTGTGATTTGGGCCAGGGGCAGCGTGTCTTCCATAAAATTTGCTACGGTCTCATAGGTGCCATGACCAAAAACCGACATGCTTTCGAGGATCAGGTGTCCAAAAATAAATCCGGATAAAAGCAATCCGGTAACACCGCTGATCAGTTCCGTCCAAAGAGCCCTTTTGGCTTTTTGTCCCGCCAGCGTCGTTTTGCCGCCGCCTGGAGAAGCCTGAGGGTATAATTCCGTCTTTTCACTATTCATAAGACCTCCAAGAATATTTGATTATTGTTTAATTAAAAGGTAGGTGCAAGTAAAAATATTCGAAAATATCATAGCCAAATTTACATGAATTGATGATTTATTCAGTCGGTTTTGTACAGGATATCCCGTATGGGACTAGAGTCACACCGCAGGAAGTCAGCATTTTCCGATGTATTTTTATGCTGTAATTTGCAAAAGCGTCATGAGAGCAAGTTTCGATTAAAACGGAATATCATCATCTGCAAAGGGCGCCGGGCCATTATCAGGAGCAGGAGGTGGTGTACCGTTTGAATAAGGATCGGGGGCTGAATTATATCCGCCATTCATAATATCACCACCGTATTCTTTGAGGGCCAGTTGGGTCAGCGCGTCTTTTATTTCTTTTTCGGCCCAAACCGTATCGTGATATTCACCATCATTCCCCTTTTGGCTGGGAAAGCCAACGAAGAGCCCGTTGATTCCCTCTACCAGTTTGAATCCTTTTATGACAAAACCATCGTCGGTGCGGACATCCAGAAAGGCGCGAATTTTACCCCAGCTGCCTTTGTTCATTCTTTCAATTTTCAATGTATCTACCTTTCAAAATAGGGTGAAAAGTTATACCATTCCGGCGAAGTTCACCAATCCCAAATTAGAATTTTTCACTAATAATTCCCGGGAGTCGATGATCCTGAATCCAGTTAAAATTGAGCCTTCAGATTGATGTCAAATCCATGAGTAAAGCAGTAATCATCAAATTCTGGAATATCGCCACATCTTGCACAAAAATTGGATGCAGCTAAGCTGATCCGGTACAGTTCAGAAAATATGAAAGTACTTATTCCACTCAGACGGTTGCAATTCAAACGAATTCCGCCTCAATTTTATTTGTATTATTTCTCAATTATCACTTTAGAAATCAGCGGTCCACCCCGTAAATTTCCCCCTTATTTTTTGAACTAAAATTGAGTCGTCACTCAAAGCATAGTTACTGTTTTGCAGGTTAACCGGAAGGAATTCGTTATGAAGTATGTTTACTCGTTCGGTACGGGTAAGGCTGATGGTTCAGCCGATGATAAAAATTTATTGGGTGGAAAAGGGGCCAACCTCGCTGAAATGACCTCGCTGGGGATACCGGTACCTCCGGGTTTTACCATTACCACCGATGTGTGCACGATTTTTATGAAAGAGAAAAAGTATCCGAAAAGCCTTGAAAAGACCGTACATGAAGCTTTGAAAAAAATGGAAGGCATTATGGACCAGAAATTTGGTGACCCGGCTAATCCGTTGCTCGTTTCGGTTCGGTCCGGCGCCAGACAGTCCATGCCGGGCATGATGGAGACAGTACTGAATGTTGGGCTCACCGAGGGTACTCTCAAGGGCCTGATCAAGAAATCGGGGAATGAGCGCTTCGTGTACGATGCTTACCGGCGTTTGATCACAATGTATGCCGATGTGGTTATGGAGAAAGCCGGCGGCGTTGAGCCCTCCGCTGGTGAAGGCATCCGGGAACTGCTCGAAATAGAGCTGGCAAAGATCAAAAAAACTCGTGGCGTGGAATCTGATACCGAACTTTCGGCAGACGACCTGAAAAAACTCGTTGCCACCTACAAAAAGGTTATCAAAACCCGGCTGGGTGTAGAATTCCCAGATGATGCGAAGGCCCAGTTGTGGGGCGGCATCGATGCCGTTTTCAGTTCATGGAATGGCAAGAGAGCTATCAATTACCGCCGTATCGAGAATATCCCGGATGAATGGGGCACAGCGGTTAATGTACAGGCCATGGTGTTCGGGAATATGGAGGAGAATTCTGCAACGGGCGTGGCCTTCACTCGCAATCCTGCCACGGGCGAGAATCAATTTTATGGCGAATGGCTGCCCAATGCACAGGGTGAGGATGTGGTTGCCGGGATCCGCACACCCAATCCTCTGAACAATGCCAACAAAACGGAACATACCGCTCATCTTTCCAGCCTCGAAGAAGAAATGCCTCAATTATACTCCGAATTGGATGCTATCCAGAAACGATTGGAAAAACATTATCACGACATGCAGGACATTGAATTTACCATTCAGGAAGGGCACCTCTGGATGCTGCAGACACGTACGGGGAAACGCAATGGAGCTGCCGCCCTGCACATGGCCGTGGATATGGTTGATGAAGGCATGATCGATAAAGCTACTGCGGTGAGTCGAATACAGCCGAGTCAACTGGACGAGATCATGCATCCTATGATCGATCCGGCAGCTGAAAAAGCGGGAAAACTGCTGGCAAAAGGCTTGCCGGCAGGTCCCGGTGGAGGTACAGGACAGATCGTATTTACGGCAGATGACGCAGAGCGCTGGAAAAGTGACGGAAAAACAGTCGTACTCGTCCGGGCTGAAACTTCTCCGGAGGATGTCCACGGCATGAACGCGGCCGAGGCAATCCTGACAGCAAAAGGCGGCATGACCTCTCATGCGGCACTGGTCGCACGAGGCTGGGGAAAATGTTGTATCGTTGGGTGTTCTGCACTCAATATAAACGCCAACGCTAAAACCCTCACCATTGGAGATGACCGCTACGGAGAAGGTGACTGGATCTCCCTGAATGGTACCAAAGGGGAAGTTTATGCGGGGCAATTAGACCTGATCGATCCCGACCTCGAGAGCAACCGCTATTTTATACAGTTATTAAAGTGGGCCGATGACATCCGCCGATTGGGAATTCGCACCAATGCCGATACGCCCAAAGATGCAGCCCTGGCCAGAAGCTTTGGCGCAGAGGGTATCGGTCTCTGCCGCACGGAACACATGTTTTTTAACCCCCAGCGGATCCTGGCCATGCGCAAGATGATCGTTGCTTCAAACAGTGCCGACCGCCGGGTTGCCGTCATGGAATTACTTCCTTTCCAGAAATCCGATTTTTACGGTATCTTAAAAGCCATGGCACCCAAACCTGTCACGATTCGTCTGCTGGATCCGCCACTGCACGAATTCTTGCCACAGACCCCTGAACAGATCTCAGAACTCTCGATTGAATTACAGATATCTGAAGAGGTTCTGCAAAAAAGAATCAATGCGCTGCATGAATTGAACCCCATGCTCGGGCATCGGGGCTGCCGATTGGGAATCTCCTATCCCGAGATCACAGAAATGCAGTCCAGGGCCATATTTGAAGCGACGGTAGATTTGATCAGCGAAGGGGAAAAGCCTTTTCCCGAAGTGATGATTCCGCTGGTGGGATCGGTCAAGGAATTTGCAGACCAAAGAGCCATCGTAACCAGAATGGCCAAAGAAGTGCAGGAGGAAAGAGGCTACCGTTTCGATTATCTCGTAGGGACGATGATAGAATTACCCCGGGCCTGTGTTACGGCAGATGAGATCGCTGAAAAAGCCCAGTTTTTCTCATTCGGAACCAACGATCTGACCCAGACAACCTTCGGATTCTCCCGGGATGACATTGGCGGATTCCTGCCCAAATACCTGTCTGAGCGCATTCTCTCTCATGACCCGTTTCAATCCATTGACCAGCGGGGTGTCGGTGCACTGGTTCAATTGGGCGTCCAAAAAGGCCGTTCAGTGAATTCCACTCTAAAAATAGGCGTCTGCGGTGAACATGGCGGCGATCCGGCTTCCATCCACTTTTTTAACAGCGCGGGTCTGGATTATGTAAGCTGCTCTCCCTACCGGGTTCCCATTGCAAGACTGGCAGCAGCCCAGGCTGTTCTGGCTAAAGGTGGGAAAAGCGGATCCTGAACTTCTCATAGGGGTTAAGACCACTCGCCCGGGAACTGCGTTTCTAAATTAAAGTGCACTTGTTCCGTAGGTACCGACCTGAGAAATATCAATTTTATTTACACCGGTTTAGAGATATCCCCATCAATACGCATGAAAAGCGCTCCAGGGAAACTACGGTTGTCAAATTCTGAAAAACTAAGTGTGCAAATACCGGTTTTGTTCACAGTAACTTTCGCCTTTAATTTTTAGTCATAACAATGAAATCTGCCGAAAATACCAGTCGTCTTGAGGAGTTTGTAGAAAACCCACAGCGAGCCCTTTGGAAATTAGCTCTGCCCATTATGGCAGGCCTATTGGTGCAGAATATTTACAACATTGTGGATATGATCTTCGTAGGCAGGCTGGGCGGCGATGCCATCACTGCACTGGCCTTTAATCTGCCTTTGATCTTTTTTGCTATCGGGCTGATCTTCGGTCTCGGGACCGGCGCAACGGCGGTCATTGCCCAGACCATTGGTGCAAAGGATAAAACCTCCGCTGACAATAGTGCTGAACATACGGTACTGTTGGGGATTGTCCTTGGCCTGATCATCAGCGCATCAGCCATTCTTTGGGGCCGGCAAATACTAAGTGTCATCGGCACACCGGCGAATCTGCTTGACATGGCGTATGACTA
>CAZIYQ010000088.1:0-7624 GCA_964543505.1 uncultured bacterium
ATTGTATATAGATAATACTCTAATTATCGATGCCTGGTGGGATTACGGGCAAACCAGTCATTACGGATCTATCGACCTGTCAGCTGGCTATCATGACCTTGAATTACAATACTATGAAAATGGCGGGGGAGCCGTTTGCTACCTTTACTGGACACCACCTGGTCAGGGCGAAGAACTCGCACCAGCTGCGGATATGCCATCCTGGCTGAGCCTTAGTCCGGAATCCGGAACTGTTGGTCCCGGTGAATCTGCTGCTGTGACACTGACCTTCAGATCAGAGGGTATTTTGGACGGTCTTTATGAGAGAGATATTTCCGTATACAACAACGCACCATTTTCTTCACCTTTAACCGTTCCTGTGACATTGAATGTGACCGGCAACTCACAAATCATCTCAAATTCAGATTTTCTGGATTTTGGAGAGCTGATTGTGGGCAATGCTGATACCCTAAGCTACCTGCTTCAGAATATCGGTACGGCATCCCTGGAAGTCGATACAATTCTGGTTTCAGGTGGTGATTTTACGAGTTTGCACGGACTGAATGACCGCATAACTTTTCCCTTTACCTTATCGCCTTTAAATTCACAGGAATTATCCGTCAGTTTTTCACCAACCGCTGAAGGTCTTCAGGAAGAGTTCCTCACCATCGTGTCTGATGCGGCCAATGAGGATTCGCTCCAAATTGCTTTACAGGGGCAAGGTGTCACACCGGCAGACATTTTACTCGAACCGGCTTCCTGGTCAGGCACATTACCGTCAGGGGATGTGGTGATAGATACGGTCTATGTTCACAATCAGGGGCAGGCAGCACTTGAATATTCAATTTCTACAAATATCCCCTGGCTGTCCATCTCTCCGATGTCAGGGGTTCTGGGTGTTGGTGACAGCAGCATGGTTCTTCTAAACATTTCGGCAATTGGAGTTTATGCAGGTGTTTATGAGGATGAATTTATGATCAATTCCAATGACCCGGACCAGCCTGAATTGCCATTTCCGCTGGCACTGACCGTAACCGGTGAACCCTCGATTCAACTTCAGGATGTCGTGAATTTTGGTCTGATGGCTGTCAACCACAGTGGGGAATATCCTCTGCAAATTCAGAATATGGGTACGGATTTGCTAACACTGGATTCGCTCAATTTTTCTCTGCCTGTATTTTCAGTTGGTGGTGGAGCCAGGGTTATTTCAGGATTTCCTGCTTCCATTGAACCAGGGCAGGCAGACACTCTGATACTCGTTTTCACACCCATCGATCCGGTACTGTATTCAGGTTATGTGACACTTTACTCAAATGCAATCAACACGCCTGTACAACAAGTTGTATTGACGGGGACGGGAATTTTACCACAAATTGAAGTCTCACCGCTGGATCTGGATTTCGGATATGTTGTGGTTGGTTTCTGGAATGACCAGCTGCTGGAAATCTCCAGTACGGGAACGACTCCGGTGACCATAACCGGGTTTACGAGTTCACAGGGTTCAGTATTTAATGTGGACGCCGCCCTTCCCATTACTCTACAGCCCGGATCATTGACACAGATTTCCGTTAGATTTTCACCCCACGCAACGGGGCAGGCCAATGATATACTCACCATCATCAGTAATGATGATCCTGTAGATGTTACTTTAACCGGAATAGGAGTTTCCCCCGAATTGACCGTTGCACCGGATAGTTTGCTTTTTGGGGATGTGCTTATATTTCACCATGAGAGTCAGGGGTTCATGCTGTACAATACCGGTAACTACCCCATGGCAATTACAGCTTTCTCATTTTCAGGTCCCGATTCTGCCCTGTTCAGTGTGGTGAATCCGGTTTATGCACTGGAACCGCAGGATTCAGCCGCCGTATCCATTCAATTCTCTCCCGGAAATATTGGTCTTCACGAAGCGGAACTGCATATTTCATCTACCGGCGGTAATGCATCCCTTGTACTGACTGGTAACGGCATTACCAATCCGCCGGAAGTTGCACTTTCCCTGCAGGATTCCACATTCCTGGAAGACTCACCACCTGCGATTTTTATCGATCTCGATGCCGTTTTCACAGATGATTTTGGTCCGCTGACCTATTCAGTGACAAATTCAAATGAGGCATTGCTGACAGTAAGTATTGACAGCAACAATCTGGTGCTGCTGACATTTATAGCAAATGCCAATGGCGGTGCAACTCTCGATTTTTCTGCCTCGGATGGCGAATATAATGTTCATGAAGATGCAGTCATCACTGTATTGCCACAGCCAGATGCGCCGGTGGCCGATGATCTTGACCTGACAGTTGGTTTGAACGGTTCTGTGGAATTTACCCTCACCGGCAGTGACGTTGATAATGAGCTGCTTGAATTTTCTATTGTGGCAGAACCTCAGTTTGGTTCCCTTTCGGGGGTGGCTCCACAGCTATTATATACCCCCGGGCAGGATTATTTTGGGACTGACAGTCTCCAGTTTGCGGTCAGCGATGGTGTTCTTGCCGATACCGGGCTTGTTTCCATTACCGTAAATCCTCTGGAAATCCCCGTCACCTTTGGTGTGGACCTGCAGAGGTTGTACGAGCTGGGTCTATTTCAACCGGGACGCGGGATGCAAGCCTTGGTATCCATCTCAAACGGCTTTTTCCCGGGAGACTATTATTTGGAAGATGCCGATGGAGATTCGGTCTGGACAGCACCGATCATCCAGGGATCGCCGGATGAGATCCATTATGCTTTTGGTATTGACCCGGGCTCATACAGAGTTGAAGGTGAGATCGTCTATGAATTGAATGGTCCGGAAGAGGGCCGAACACTGAACACCGCAGGAATTGATTCACCACTCACTCTGCCAATAGAATATTTTGACGATCAACTCCCTGAAGAAGTTGATCCCAATTACCAGGCAATTGTCTCGAAATTTATTCCTGCCGGTGCTGACCAAACGGTAGATTTCACGGATACCGCTGAAATTACAGCTGTAAATTTATATTTTGCCGAACTGGATAATAATATTCTTGCTTCCGTACGCCGCTATACAGGGAACCCGGGTGGTGAGCTGCCCGAAGGCATTGCCGTACTCGGTTCAAATGCCTATTGGGAAATTGTAACCATTCCAACTACCGCGGTTTTTTCGGGTTCAATGATTGTTGACTATAGTAATCTAACAGGAATAGAAGCTCCTAACGCTTTGCAGTTGCTGTACAGAGAAGCGAGTGGTCAACCTTGGCAATTAACCAACAGCCAGGTCTATTTGTGGAATACCTCCGTCTTTGTAGAAGACCTCGATCACTTCAGTCAATGGGCCATTGCTTCAACGGATCCCGCAAATGATCTTTTACCGTCCCAGCCCGGAGCAGCGAGCAGTCCCATGCCAGTTGACGATGATATGAATGTGTCCAATACCCTGAATATGTTAACGTGGGGCGCAGGAGAAGATGCCATTTGGTATGATATTTACCTCTGGTCAGACGGAGACCCTGAACCGCAGCAGCCGACAGCAACCGGTCTGACGGCACTTCAGTTTACGGACTTTTCAGCAATCGGCGGCTTAGCTCCGGCGGTGACCTATCATTGGTATCTCGTATCTCACAATTTTTACGGCGTGACGGCGGGGCCGGCCTGGACCTTCACGGTGCGTTCCCTTCCGGATTTACAGGTCACTGACATGCAGGTCTCCACTCCGGTGGCTGGACAGCCGGTTGAAGTCACTTGGACCATCACGAATACGGGCGAGTCTTCGACAGATGTCCCCGTATGGCATGACCGTCTGTGGTTATCCATTGATCTTGACGTGCGGGTCGGTGAACCTGACGATTGGCTGATTCAGGATTTTGAGAACCTCAGTTATCTTGAGCCGGGGCAGAGTTATCTCCAGACATTTCAGTTCACTATGCCACTCTATTACGTCGGAAACTATTTTCTTATTATCGTCACTGACCTGGCTGACGGCTATAACATCAATCCGGAAACATTGACGGTGGGCGGCAGCCATGGTGGCGATATCATGCCTGAACTTAATGAATTTAACAATATCAACTTTGTTGAAATGGACATTGCTCCGCCTCCCACTCCTGATCTTGTTGTTACTGCTACCTCTGCACCAAATTTTGCGTTTTCAAATACTGAAATTGAAATCCAATGGACTGTGGCAAACGCGGGTAGCGTTGTGACGTATGGAGGAGACTGGTGGGATGCGGTTTACATCACTGAGACTGAAGACCCCTATTCTCAACTGACCTATCTGGGTAATGTTGAGCATACTGGCAGCCTGCTCCCGGACAGCTCCTATACCACATCCGGCAATTTTTTATTACCGCACCCGATCTATGGGGATAAACATATTTATGTGCAAACGGATGTTTACGATTACGAATTTGAATTCATTGGAGAAGGAAATAACTACTCTGCCCCCGAATTGATCACCGTCTATTTACAGCCCCCGGGAGATCTCATCGTCACTGATGTTGGCAATTCGGATCAGGGAATTCTCCTGGGTACAGCCGATTTTAACTACACTGTTCGAAACGATGGCGCCGGTGCTGCCCTTGAATCCGTCTGGACGGATTGTATTTACCTTAGCACTGATGTTCTTTTCTCACAGGATGATGATGTATTGGTAGGTACAATTCCACACTCAGGAGATATTGAGTCCGGTGAGGAGTATTCCTGGTCCGGACAGTTGAATCTTCCAGACAATGTGGGTGGGGAAAACCATGTGGTGGTCGTTGCGGATTGCCAGAACGACGTTTACGAACACTTCTCTGAAGACAACAATTTTCTAGTTGGCCCCACACCCATTCTTATCGATACTCCGGACCTTACCGTAGAGAATATTGTAATTCCGTCCGAAGCCAATCCGGGAGATGTTTTAAATATCAGTTGGGAGGTTCTCAATACCGGGTCCGCTCAAACCCTTGACCCTTACTGGAATGATTGTGTTTATATTTCGGAGAATCCGGCTTTTGATCCGGATTCATCCTTCCTGATCGCAGGACGGATGCGCATTAGCGATCTTGACCCTGGAGAAAGCTATTCTTCCAGCGTAGTAGCGACGATGCCCCATGGTTACCAGGGATCTTCCTATATCTTCATCTGGACCGATTGCGGCGAGGTCGTTTTTGAAAACCAAAGTGAAGCAAACAATACTGTCCAAGCGTCGTCCACTCTGGAAGCGCTCACCCCGGATTTTAATGTTTTGCAATTCGTCATGCCAGATACAGGAAGTTCAAGCCAATCCATCTTTGTAGAAGTGAATGTAGAGAATTATGGAAACGGAGATATCAATGCTCAAAGCTGGCAGGATCAACTTTTCCTGAATAATTCTCCTATTCGAGATGACGAAAACAGTATATTATTGGGGACTTTACAACATTCCGGTGATCTGTTGGTGGGAGAAAGCTACACCGAACAATTCGATGTTGTGTTGCCCGATGGTTTGTCGGGAGAATTTTATCTATCCGTCTGGGTTGATGAAAACGATGCGGTTTTTGAAGGAGATGATCCATCCCCTAATCATGTTGGGGGTCCCTACCTTATTAATGTTGGCCTTAGTCCCTGGCCAGATCTTGTGATCAGCGAAGCCACTGCCCCTGATAGTATTCCTGCAGGAGAGCTCTTGTCCTATTCATGGGTGACTCAAAATAATGGAGAGGGCGATATTTCTGATGGCAGTTGGCAGGACGTTGTTTATCTTTCCTTAACGACAGATATCGACCAAGTGAACGACGGTAATATATTGACCCTGATGGATCATACTGCAGATATTCCCTCAGGTAGTGAGCTGGAGGGATCATCATCTTACAATCTGTCATACTATTTGACCCCGGGTGATTATTATCTCATTTTCTATACAAATATTGACTCTACGATCTATGAACATACCGACTTTGGGAATAACATGACCGTTAAGCCCATCCATATTCTGCCCGTACCGGAATGTGACTTGGATGTAAGCAGTTTTACAGCCCCCGACAGTTTAACTTCGGGACAATCTATCGCTATTCAATGGATTGTTGAAAACACCGGATTGGAAACTACCATTATGGACTGGTCTCAAAACGACTGGATGGACATGGTGTATATTTCAACAGATGAAATATTGGATGTGAACGATATTTATCTGGGGATGAATACCTTGTTGTCTCTCGCACCGGGGGCAAGCTATCAGATTGACAGGACAGTCACCATACCCAACGGGTTATCAGGGGAATATTATTTAATCCTTAATGTCGATAACAACGAAAGTATCCTGAATGAATTTAATCTGACAAACAACTTATCTACATTACCCATCTTTATTGACCTGACACCATCACCTGATTTTGTTATCACCAATGTCTCAAATATTGGAGGAACTTGGGCAGGTCAGCCTGTTACAATTGACTGGACCGTGACCAATTACGGAGATGCAGCCTTTATGGGAACGATCAGCGATGCCATTTATATCTCGAGCAACACAACTATTGATGGCGGTGATATACTCGCAGGCACCATCAGCTGGAACGGCAATCTTGAAATCAATGGCTCCTTTGAAACTTCAAAAGAGATCCTGATTCCGAATTTCATGTCAGGGACGAAGTATTTCATAATTAAAACCGATTACAATAACAGTATCTTTGAATTTGGAGGAGAGCTGAACAACACGGTGACGATACCGGTAACCCTTCAATTTGCAGCACCCACCGATCTGGTGGTCACCGATATTACGGTACCGGAATCAGGCTCACCCGGGGAAGATCTGACCATTGCCTGGTCAGTGGGGAATATTGGTGTAAATCCTGCCAATGGGCTGATGCGGGATGGGATCTACTTTTCTCTCGATGACGAATGGTCAGTCGAAGACCCCATGCTGGGTTATGTTGACCGATATGTTTCGATAGACCCCGGTGCAAGCATTCGTGTCGAACAGCAGATCAATTTATCGCGCTCCTTCAGAGAGGATTTAAACGGTGATATTATTGAAGAAATACCGGGACTGGTTCCAGGAGATTATCACATCATCGTTAGAACGGACATCCGCAATAATATCTATGAAATCTATAATAACAACAACATGGCCTCATCTCCTGAATTGCTGGCTGTCACGCTTCCTGAACTCGTGCTGTATCAGCTCGAATCCGGCACGCTCGTACAGGATGAGATTCTGTATTATGAGATCAATGCCGAAGCAGATCACGATCTTCGTATTCAGTTTAGCAGTGATATAGAAGATTCAGGCAATGAGTTGTACATTGCCTATGATCGTGTTCCAACTCTTACAGATTATGATTTTGCTGCAAGTGAACCGTTTTTAGCCTCCCAGGAGATTTTGTATCCTTCTACACAGAACGGCTCATATTATTTACTGGTCATTGCCAGACATTTACCGGAAGGCGTCCCGTCAGAAAGCTTCACACTCTATGCCGAGTCATTGCCATTTTCAATGCTGGACATGGAGCCATCCTCAGGTGGATCGGGAGGAAAGGTGACTACTCTCGTCAATGGCGCTGGCTTCAGAGATTCCACACAGGTTTATTTGAGAATATCTCCCGATTCACTGGTCCAGGGAGAGATCACAAAGTTCATCAGCACGATGCAGATGAAGGTCAGGTGGGACCTGCGAGAGATTCCACACAGGTTTATTTGAGAATATCTCCCGATTCACTGGTCCAGGGAG
>CAZIYQ010000088.1:7724-10650 GCA_964543505.1 uncultured bacterium
CAAAGTTCATCAGCACGATGCAGATGAAGGTCAGGTGGGACCTGCGAGAGATTCCCATAGGTGTTTATGATATTGTGATGATGAACCCGGACGGACGTGACACAATTGAAATTCCAGGTGGATTTACCGTTGAAGAATCCCTTGGGTTGAATGTGGATTATTATTCGGATCCACCTGATTATGTCAGAAGAGGAAGGGTTGGGTCTTATGATTTCTACTTCACTAACCCGTCAAACATCGATATTCCCTATCTGAATTTTATGGCTATCCTGCCGGGAGCCAGCGAGATTGTCAGCGTGGATTGTTCGGATGAGTTTTTTGCATTACCGTCTGAAAGTGATCCTGATATCTGTCCCGATGGGACTTGCGGAAACGTTTTTGAATTCCATGAAGAAAACGGGAATATTTACAAAGTTCTCCATAAAATGGCAAAAAGCATCCCCCCCGGACATACTGTAGATTGTAATGTGAAGATCAGAGCAAACTATGGTGGAGTAATTGATGTTTCAGTATCGGCTAATATTATGGACGAAGCCGAATTTGTAGCGAACCAACTTTGGTACACTCAGACACTTTGGGAGTCCGTTCTCGAAGTTATCAATGGAGAATCGGATGAGGTCTTTCCCCAGGATCTGGTTGATCTGGCCGGCGATCCCTTCGCATTCCTCGACTATGTATTGGACAATCTCGTACTTTCAGGTTTGTTAAACGTTGAGGATGTCTGGGCTTGGTTCGCAGAGAATGATTCAAACGGAGACAGCGGATACGTATATATGACCACAATAGCCATTGCTTATGGAAGTCCCCTTGGGTTCACTAACGGCAGCTGCGTAACGGATGCCGACTGTCAGACAGGCGAGATCTGCATTGGCGGATCTTGTCAATTGCCGGGCAGTGGAGATTCAGATGGAGGTGGTTCAGGCGGCGGTGGCTCTGGTGGCGGTGGTTCCGGTGGTAGTGGAATACCAGGGCCAGGAGGAAGTTCTGGTGGAATACCTCCTAATCCAGGCGGTGGCGGTTCCGGTGGAGGAGGTTCCGGTGGAGGCTCCGGCGGTGGTTCAGGCGGCGGCTCTGGCGGTGGCTCTGGCGGTGGTTCAGGCGGTGGCGGCTCTGGAGGCGGTTCTGGCGGTGGTTCAGGCGGTGGCGGCTCTGGAGGCGGTTCTGGTGGTGGCGGCTCCGGTGGTGGACCCGGACCCGGTGGCGGCTCTGGTGGTTCCGGCGGCGGTGCTGGAGGTGGCGGTGCTGGAGGTGGCGGTGCTGGAGGTGGCGCACCCGGTGGCGGCTCTGGCGGTGCTGGAGGTGGAGCACCCGGGCCAGGTTGTGGAGGTGGTTCCGGTGGAGGCTCAAGCTGGTGCCAATGGATTACCCAGCACTTGTGCCAGTTCATCATTAATAAAGCGCTTGGCTATTTTCCCTGTATGGCAGCCTGTACGGCGGCTACAGAAGGATGGGGAATTCCCGTCTGTAATTTCCTGTGCCAGCAGGCGGTCAATCAACTTTTGAATCCGTTAACAGGGCCATTGTGTCAAAATATAACGGACGCAATCTGTACACCCGTTGTAAATCCTTGTGACCCTAATGAAATGATCGGGCCGGAGGGCTACGGAGATGAAAAATGGATCGGCAAGGCACAACACCTTGAATATACCATTACTTTCGAAAATGATCCTGAACATGCCACGGCGGCAGCCCAGGTTGTGACCATCGAGCAACAGCTTGATGAAGACCTCACTGTCCAGAATTTCAGATTGGGTGATTTCGGATTTGGCAACTATATAGTGAATGTTCCGGATAATGTTGCTTTTTACAGTGATCAAATCGATTTAAGTGATTCCCTCGGCATTGTCGTGAGTGTTACCGCTGGACTGGACGTGTTTGCCGGGAGAGCGTTTTGGGTTTTCGAAACGTTGGATCCCCTGACGGGTCAGGCACCTTTGGATCCCTTTGCGGGATTCCTCGCCGTGAACGATACACTGACACATGCGGGAGAGGGTTTTGTATCCTACACAATCGATCCTGGGAATAGTGTTGTAACTAACGATGTGATCGATGCCGAAGCGGTGATCACGTTTGATATCAACGAACCCATCTTCACTCCGCCTATTTTTAACACCGTTGACGCATCAGAGCCGGTCAGTCTGGTAACGGGAGCAGAAGTCCTTGGCGACTCGACCCTGGTTATTTCATGGATGGCTGACGATGTGGATGGCTCAGGTTTGAGCTATGTTAATCTGTTTGAGTCCATCGATGATGGGGAATTCGGTTTGTATGCCGGTCAATTGGCCGACACGAGTCTTACTGTATTGTTTGAAGCGGGTCACAGTTATGGGTTTTATACCATCGCCGTGGATCACGCCGGGAATATTGAACCCGATAAAACCGAGGCCGAACTGCTGATCACTCCTGGTCCTGCTCCGACAGCACAGATCATTTCCGAACCTGTCCTGACGGCTCAGGAAGATGCCCTATACGAATATCAGATGGTGGTCAGCCTGCCGGATTCTGTGGGCAGCTCTGATTGGAATTATGAATTGACCATTGCTCCAGATTGGCTAAGTGTGGATGCCGATGGTCTGATTTCAGGACTTCCTATTCAGGCGGATGTAGGAGCTCACGAGGTTGAGGTGGTTGCGTTTACCGAAACGATGACAACCGAACCCCAGAACTATACACTCACGGTGGAACATGTCAATCATGCACCGGTGATAAGTGCAGCACCCGAAGAAAATGCCTGGGTGGATTCACTCTATCAGGCCGTGGTCAACGCTGCCGACCAGGATTCGCTGATCTTTGGTGATACTTTGATCTTTACGCTGCTGGATGCTCCCGATTGGCTCAATGTTGTGAGCAGAGCCGGGATTGATGTTGGCTTGCCTAATACTACAGTCAGTCCATCAGAAGGCAGGGGGGGGGCGGATTCGGTAAA
>CAZIYQ010000089.1:0-10612 GCA_964543505.1 uncultured bacterium
CGGTATAAACTTTACTTCCTCCAGAGTAGGCCGTGATGCCTTTAACTCATCGTTATTTTTCTTTAGACGGCTCAATTCGACAGAAGAATATCCACGATTGTGACAATGTCGAGGACATCCATCTGGCCATCGAAATTAATATCGGTTAATAAATCCTGCACCTGATCGGGCATTTCCAACTGGTAGATGAAGCCAACGATCAATACAACATCCTGGATATCAATCGAACCATCTGTGTTTGCATCACCCAATTGATAATTTATGGCCTTTAGCGGCAAGGAAATTGACAAGAGATTTGCATCATTAGTTTCCAGTGTCAGTTGGCCCAAAAATATTCCAGGCTCCGATTCAGAGAAACTCACGTTGAGATAACCGACAGTTTCCGGTTCGACATTAACCTGAGTGGGTTCAACTGTGAAAGAGGGTGGTTCAATCTCAACGGGATCCAGCTGCAGTGATGCGTTCCCATAATTACCAATCGCCAGGTCGTAGTCTGTCATCCATGAATACAAAAATAAGGTGTCCGCAAAGATTGTCATCAGGGCTGTTGGAGATGGTAGGGTGGCAGTACCAGAAATCGAAGATATCCTCTCCAGAAATTCCGGATGATCGACAAAAGGGCTGCGATTGTTCTGATAGCCGAAAATAGCCTCATTTCTGTCAATCTCTTTAGTGCTGACAGAATCCTCATAAAACCATTGCCTCAACACGGCTTCCTGGCCGTCAAGAAAATTGTAGGGGTTATTGTACCGCAGTGCAAAATAGAACATCGAACGGGCAACATCTCCTTTGTGAATATCACGGGGTTCAAATACTTCTACTCCGCTGGAATTATAACCTCTGTCCGAGTCAGAGTTATTCGGCACTCCGTTTGGCCAGTTTGAATTCACCACATTTCCAAAGGGTAGATTTCCTCTCGTGCTGTTGAATTGGGAATAGGTGGGGTACAAATGGTGCAGATCCGATTTTGGAGGAGAACTTTGTGCTCCCTTACTCTTTGGCCATGTGTGTTCTGTGTCGAAACCCTGGGCCTGTGCTTCACTTCTATTGCAGGCAGTGATGACAATCCCCGAATAGACACCTTCAACTGTACAATTTTCATTGTCAATGGTATCATACATGCGATCTCTGGCTGTATTGTAACCCAGATCAGTATGCCCGTCAATGATATCGGAAAGTTCGGATTTTAAATTTTCTCCCCATAAATCAGACGTTGAATCATAATAACTTCCCGGATAATCTCCAACGCCTATGAGGGAGATCATGATGTCACTGTCAATATTGAAGAGTTTGATTAGCAATATCCCGCTCGTGGTAATATTCTGGGTCGGGCTAAAAGTGATCTCAAGGTCACAACTTGAAAGCTGTCCAATGGTCGGCGGATATCCTGTTATTGAAAAGGAATCTCCATCCAAGACAATACTTTCAACGGATAGAATGTCTGAACCTCCATTAAAAATCGTCAACGTTTGGGATCCGATAGTTCCGGTCTCAACAAGATTAAAATCTAGTTGAAAAGCTGAAACCGTCACGTATCCATCCTGAAAGCTGTTTACATCAGCGTTAAAAGGGGTAAATCCCAAAAGTAATTCCAAAAAGGAAAGCCCAATCAATGTTGTTATTTTTTGCATATGTTTGATTCCTATCAATATCCAGAAATGTTAATTTAGGTCAGCATCATTGTTGACCTGAACGTATATATTCGATTTATTATTTTCTATTCAAATGAAGAGAGATGAACCCGTAAAAAGTTGATCCTCTCTGATTTCTTTGTGATTTGAGAGTAAATGCAAGGAGGTACTATTCTTCATTGACAATTCCAAAATCTATAGTACCAAAGGTTATTTAATTCAAGTAAAAGCGAAATCACTTACTCCGCATCATCAATGTCCCACCCGTTGTCTTCCTTGAGTTCGATGGTGAAACGAGTATATTCATCCTCCCGGGACTCGCAATACAATACGCCATCGTGATCCTGGATAATACCGTAGCTAATGGATAATCCCAGTCCCGTGCCATCGACTCGACCTTTTGTGGTATAGAACGGATCATAAATGAACTCCATATTTTCCTTGGAAATACCGGTACCGTGATCTTCAACAATAAGCCGCTGCCATGTATCCTTTCCTTTTTCATATGACTCAATGGAGATGTTAATGATTTTATTCTCATCCCATTTAGTATATTTCTTATTTAAGGCGTACCGTGCATTCGTGAGCAAATTAAGAAGGACCTGCTGGATTTGCTGGCTTCTGCATTTTACTTTGCCAAGATTATCGGGGATATTCAGGTGCAATTCAATATCATCTTTTCTAAGTGAAGACGAAATAAGATTTAACGATGAATGGATAATATCTTTTAACAAAGCAGGGCTGTGCGATTGTTTTTCAATGCGTGCAAAAGATAACAGGCTTTTTACGATTTCTGCCACCCGATCGCCCTCTTCCATGACCCCTTCTGCTAATTCTACGATGGTTTTATCTTTTGATCTTTCTTTAATAAGATCTCCGTAGCCAATAATGCCCATGATAGGATTATTTAATTCATGGGCGATACCACTGGCAAGCGTACCGATGGATTCAAGCTTTTGCCCCTGAATTAATTGTGCCCTCATCAGTTTTTTATCTTCTTCGGCTATTAATTTATCCGTTATATCGATGCCGGATGCAATTGTACCAACGATCATTCCCGTATCGTCATGTACATAGGCATTATGCCAGGCGATGGTACGAATGTCACCGGATTTTGTTTGTATTAATCCTTCATTGTATTCTTCCAGTTGGGATCCTGTTTTTACCGAATTAAGATAGTTTCTCATTTCACTTTTACTATTGCCGGCAGGGATACAGTTCTGGTACCAGTTCTCCCCCACCAATCTATCAACAGAATATCCGAGGATACTGGCACCTTTCTGATTGACCAGCTCAATATTACCTTGCGTGTCTAAAACTATTATTATAACCGAAGCCACATCAAGGTATTGTTGAGCGCGGTTGCGTTCCTTCCGTATGGTTGCATCAGCCTGTGTTTTTGCAATGGCCCTGGCAACTTCTGTACTCACAAATTTGAAAAAAGATAAGGATTCATCATCATAGGCATGCTTGTTTTGATAATCCTGTACCGCCATCATACCAATTGTTTTTCCATCGGTGATTAGAGGTACTCCCATCCATAATTCCGCGTCGGTTCCAAGATGTTCGACTTTGCCATCCTGTACAAGTTTATCCAACTCTTTACGATTACAGATCAATGGCTTTCCATCGTTGATTACATATTCGGATAAGCCCTTATCAATGGGTCTTGAATCGATAATTGGCTCTTGTTCATCAATTAAATAGGAAAACTGAAGCTTATCATTTTTACTATCCAGCAGTGCAATATAAAAATTATTGGTTTTCAGCACTTTTTTAATATTTTCATGCACCACACGGTAAAAATCAACCAGTTCGTTCATTTCATTAGCTGCTTTAGAAATTACACTTGTTATTTCTTTTAAACTGCTGTTTTTAATGAGTTCTGTAACGTCACGCATGATATGCACATATCTGATCACTTCATTATTGCCATCGAGTTCGGGATCAACAATCACCTGAATATGCCTGCCATTTTTTTCGAAAATACTCGATTCTCTTTTGTGAGTCTTGGACATCCTCTGTATTGGACAATTTTCTGGAAGATCGTGAGACCCATACACTATCATTGGTAGATTAGCGCCTTTAAGTTCTTTCTCAGATTTTCCTAGTATCCTGCAGAGGCTCTCATTAAATTGAATTAGCTCACCTCTTAGTGAAACCAGGGCGACTCCATCTTCCATTGCATTGAAAGTGGCATCCCACCTGCGGGCCGCGTCTTGAAGCTTTACATTAGCAATTTTGTTTTCAGTAATATCTTGAACGGCCCCAAAGATATTACAAATTCTTTTCTGTTCAGCATCCCACACGGGTTCCGCTGAATCCCTGATCCAGCGAAGTTTTCCGTCTTTGTTGTGGATACGATATTCAACGGTTTCAGGGATTCCCTGCATGAGCTTATTTAGCTGATCAAAAGGAATACTTTGATCGGGTTCATAGATTATTGAACTCCAGCCACCTTTCTCCTTCAAATCTTTTTCGGAGTACCCCGTTATCCTTTTCAAGGCCCCTGTTACCCATTCCAGCTCAAGACTATTATCAATGTTGACCCGGTAGGAAAATGCATAATCAGACGTTAATTTTGAGACATTCTCGAAGCGTTCGCGGTTTTTCTGCAGCTCCAGGAGATTATTTTTACGAATTGTAATATCTCTCGCAAAGCCTAACATCGCGGGTTTGCCCTGATAAGTGATTCGACCTATATTGACTTCAGCCGGAAAAACAGTACCATCCTTTCGCTGATGCAAGGCTTCAACCAACTTCGTATGCCCCTTCTTCAATATTGACCAGACATTTTTAGGGGTATCCCTTTTACCGGTCTCCGGTTCAATATCTTTAACATTCATGTTCAGTAACTCTGCTTCGCTGTATCCCAGTGAATCACAAGCCTGATGATTTACCAGTAAGAAGTCTCCCTTTAAATTTGCAATAAACAAAGCATCGGAAGCATTTTCGATGAGTTCGCGAAATTGTCTTTCTTTTTCTTTGATGGCATTATAGGAAATCTTTCGATCCGTTATATCATGAATGATCGCAAAAACCAGAGCTTCATCATTGACAAGCACACGTGAAGCATAAATTTCAACATCCCTGACCGTCCCATCGGCCCTTTTATGCTGTGATTCAAAATATTTTGAACCTTTGCTCTGCACAACATCCACAAAATCCGGATTACTTTTTGTACTTCGGACATCCAAATCACTGAGCTTCATCGTAGAGAGGCGAGCCCTTTTATAGCCATAAAATTTGCAGGCAGCTGGATTCGCATCAATGATGACAGGTTTCTGTTTACTGTCTGAATTTATCAGTAGGATTACAGCCTTATTTTCAAGGAATAACTTTCTGAATCTATCCTCACTTTTGATCAATTCTGTGAGCTGATTTTCTCTGGATGTAATATCACGACTGATACCACGAAATCCCGAAAAATTGCCATGTTCATCAATAACGGGCACACCTGATGTTTCCATGTAAACCGTTTTCCCGCTTTTGTGAAGATTTACATTTAACATACCCATTATTGATTTTTTACTTTGTATTAATTCTGAAAGCTCTTTTTTACGGTGCTGTGCCACGACTGGGTCCATGAAATCGAAAGGGGTTTTCCCCAGTATTTCAGCCGGTGAATGTCCCAGAATTTTAAAGACTGATGGGCTCGAATAGGTGAACCTTAATTCCTTGTCAACCTCCCATATCCAGTCTGTGGATTTTTCGATCAGATCTTTGAAACGATCTTCACTGTATGCAAGTTTCTCATCGCTTAATTTCTTATTTAATCCAATTACAGCCTGCCGCAAAAATAACTCAATATATTCGAAATTTCGGGGCTGTTGTTCCCCTCGAACCAGCAGAGCAACGTTTCCTACAACTGCTCCCCCTGCAATTAGATCGCTGGAATAGATTTTCCCAAATTTAAGTTTCCGTTTTATTTTTTTTGCAAGGGTTTTGCTGATTTTCCCTGATGACAATTCGTTCAGATCAGAGGTCGTTTCTCTAAGCGTCAGATTTTCTTCATCAGATGTAAACGAGCGGTATTTTTGGAAAATAGCTCCGGCGAGATCGTTTGCCAACAACTCCTCCAAATATTCAACCGATTCGCCCATCCCGCGCAATGAATGTATCGAAACAGCTCCACTAAGGGGGTCATGGCGGCTGACACAGACAACACAGTTGGGTGCAAAAGTTGAGGTTTTATCAGCTATAAAACTGAAAAAATCATCCGATCTCGGGATATTCAGCATTTCCACTGCATAATCCGTCAATTGACTCATGCTGGTCAATCGTTCCTTTTCCGCATTCTCCTGCTCAATCCTTTCTGTAATATCAATTGCAGTACCGACAATAAATTCAACTTTACCGTTTTCTCCTTTTACAGCTACGGCATTCTCACTGATAGGGATGTTGCTGCCGTCTTTCCTGCGCCACATCGCCCGGAGATCAATGATTCGTCCTTCGGGATCATCCAGCAGAACTTTGATGAAATCTGCACGGTTGTATTCTGTCCCGTTAGCGATGGAGATATCAATTGTCTGAAGCTCCTTCAGATCTTTATAGCCTAACATTTTGATCAAGGCAGCATTCGCACTGATCATCTTTCCGCCAACGGATGTTTTATAGAGCCCAATGGCCTGATCTTCAAAAAGCCTGCGGTAATTTTCCTCCCTCTTTTCAAGTTCGGCCTGGGATTTAAGCTCATCTGAAAGATCTCTGGCGGTACTGACGATACCATACTCGCCATCTGAAAAAATTATTTTTTCCTCATGTATTTCAAATTCACAAATGCCTCCATCTTTTCGACGGCTCTTGACTCTGTTCACCAACCTTTCGCCCTTGAGAATTCGAGAAATATTTTTTTCAATTGTGGATTTATCGCTGGAGACAGTAATAATATTCACATGCTGTCCAACGAGTTCTTCAGGTTTGTAACCCAATGCATCGCAGTACGATTTATTGATGTTGATGATTTTGCCCTTTGAGTTTAGGAATTTTATTCCAGAGGGACTTAAGTCAAATAATGTCCGGTACTTTTTCTCGCTGTTGATCAGTGAAAGTCTATTGGTATAACGCTCTGTTATATCCAATAATTGACCAAGTATCTGTTGCTGTCCGGTTTCATTTTTTAAGACACTGCCTGTGAACTCTATTCTCCTTAACTCTCCATCATGATGTACCACATAGGATTCAATCCGTGCTGGTATTCTGCTGTCAACATCATCTGATGTCAATTGCCGGACAATTGACTCTCTGCTATTTGCATCTAATAAATCGGTAAATCGTTTGTTAAGCAGATCTGTTCTGTCTCTTCCTATAATCTCACAAAATTTGTCATTTACGAACTGCAGTTTTAAATTTTCATCAGCGATTATAATCCCATCATGCGAATTTTGAATAATTGAACGGAATTTCCCTTCGCTCGCAATCATTTTACGTTTATAGCGCTCGCGCTCTGTAAAATCCACATTAATGGCAAGGACAGCAGTTACTTTCCCATCCGCATCATATAGGGGGCTGGTTGTCATCAACACATTGGTGAGTTCCCCATTTTTTCGAATTATGTCAATATCGGTGGAAAATCTGTCTTCTGTCAGCATCCTGTCCAAAAGAAGGTTAAACTGCGATTTTGAATTCTCACTAAGAAAATCAATGAAATTTTTACCTGCCAGTTCATCAGCGTCGTACCCCAATAATTTCCCGGTCTGTTCACTGGCATGCTGTATGACCCCATCTTTCGAGAGTACTTCACCACCGTAAGGCAAAGAGTTGAACATTTGTCGATAAAGCATCTCACTTTGATTAAGTTTATTGATCTGCTCTTTCTGATCAGAGATGTCCCGGATAATAGCAGTTATGTGGCTTTGGCCAAGATGCAATATGGGAGAAACAGATATCTCAACCGGTATCAAAGACCCGGATTTATGTTTTGCAATCAGTTCAGTCCTAATACCGGTGTTTTTAATTTTATTAGAAGAGACAGCATCTAAAAAGTTATGATTCGCTTCTGATTTTATATCCTTGGCCGCCAACAAGTCATGCATATTTTTACCTTTGGCTTCTTCAAAGGTCCAGCCAAAAATTTTCTCTGCAGCAGAATTCCAAACCTCAATATTCCCGGTTTCGTTAACACAAACAACGGCGTCATTGGCTGTCTGGATGAGCGATTGAAAAAGGGCTTCACTTTCTTTCTGAGCCGCCTGAAGCTGATATTGACTAGTTGAATCCTGTAGAGTACCATGGATTCGAGTGGATGGATCAGCATAATCAATGTCATTAATCCCAAGGAAGTTGACAATGCGAATGTTTCCATCGCGTTGTAGAATCCTGAAGCTGATTGCAATTTTATCTTTTCGGTGGTTTAATATTTCATCTATTTCTACTTTCACTTTTGATAGGTCGTCCTGATGAACTGCAGAAAATAAAGTTTCAAGGGATGTTTTATGGGATTTCGTATCAATTCCAAAAATATCCCAGATCTCTTGAGACATATACAATTCCAGTTTATCTGAATTCCAATCCCAATGCCCAATGTGGGCCAACTTTTGGGCCTGTAATAAATTTATGCGGCTTCGAGTATGTTTGAAAAGTGCTCTGTTATGTTTGGTGGTATCCCGAACGATGGCCTGAATATTTTCCTCCGAGGAGATCTTAATGCTGTTCAGGCTTACATCAGCATCGAATAGAGTCCCGTCATATCGCCTGTGCTGCCATTCGAAAAATTGAGGTTCGCCCGCAATGGCTGCATTGATTTTTTCTAAGGCTTTTTCTCGTGAACTTCTCCCGTCCGGCTGGAAGGGTGGCGAGAATTCATAGGGTGGATGATTAATGATCTGATCCCTGGTACAGCCAAACATTTCGAGGGTTCGTTCATTGCAATTGATAAAGGTATCATTCTTCATAATGAAGATCGCATCTCCTGCAGACTCAAAGAGGGTACGATATTGCAGCTCACTTTTGTGAAGTTCCAGGTTTCCTTGTTTTATCCTTTCCTCAAGATTTTGATTATAATCGATTTTTTCCTTTTGGAGACGATCGACCTCATCATTTACAGATTTATACTGAACAGCTTTTCGAACGACTTTACGCAGGGTATCTTTATTGATTGGTTTAAATAACAGATCTGTTGCTCCGAGACGAATGATCTCAGCGCTGTCTTTAGCATCGGGCTCCCCGGTGATCATGATCATTTCAATCCCGGGATATTGAACACGAACTTTTTTCAGCAGATCGATACCACTCCAGCGCGGCAGAAGGATATCAGAGACGACGACATCAATTGAGTCGTTCTGAATTATCTCCCATCCCTCTTCAGCTGTCTCTGCCGTCAGTACTTCTATATCTTCAATAGAAAGAAAAGCCTTAAGGGTAATTCTGATGCTTTTTTCATCATCTATGATGAGTACTTTTGCCATTAAGTTGTCCTATTTCTCACTTTCAATTTTTCAGATTGTTAACTGATTACTTTTTCAGGCAGGATAGGTTGATGATTCTATTAATTAATTTGATTTGGATGTGATAAGATCCATTGTAAGACCCTTGTTCCTGAAAAGTGACAGACAGGCATCCACAACGATGGGGTCATATAGTTTTTTTCTGTTCTTGCGGATCTCTTTCAAGGCAGTGTCTATTCCCAGCGCAGTACGGTAGGGCCGATGAGAACTCATTGCCTCGACCACATCTGCAACGGCAAGAATCCTGGCTTCAATTAGGATATCATCCCTCTTAAGTTTATTTGGATAACCACTGCCATTCATGCGCTCATGATGTTGATAGACGATATCAGCAACCGGCCAGGGAAATTCTACTCCCTTGAGAATTTCATAACCTACCTCAGAATGGGTTTGAATAATCCCAAATTCAAGTTTACTGAGCCTGCCGGGTTTGCTCAATATTTCAGCGGGAATGGACATCTTGCCGATATCATGTAAAATACCACTTACACGGATGCCCTCAATCTGATCATCCGGCAATTTCATCTCGCGTGCAATTGCAACGCTCAGCTGAGACACTCTTTCCTGATGTCCGGCTGTATAAGGGTCACGCTTTTCGGCAACCATTGCGAGGACACTTACGGTTCCTTCAAGCGACTTTTTAAGTTTTAAAAACCCGGATTGAAGTTCATCCTCGGTTTTTTTCCTTTCCGTAATATCCCTGATGATCCCAATTCCGCTCCATTGACCTTTTATATGTACTTTGGAGATCGTCAACTCGCAAGGTAGATTTTGTCCATCAGGATAGCTGCCTGTCATTTGGATGATGTCTTCCGAAAATTCCTGCTTGTCGTTACTGATATAATTCTTCAGGTCACTGAAAAAATCTCCTGAATAATCCACGGGTTCCAGAATATTGAATAGATCGGTTCCGAGAGCATCCGTTTCGCTGATACCAAACATTCTCTCTGCTGTTGTGTTCCAGTAGGATATTTTCCCATCCGCAGTGATGAGAATGATTCCGTCGTGGGCTGAATTGGTAATTCTCCTGAACATGGTTTCACTGTCATTCAGCTTCTGCACCAACTCTTTTTTCTCATAAGCTTTTAAAATTGAGAGGTGTAAAATCTCATGGGAAACGGGTTTGCGAATGAAATTGGTTGCCCCCAATCGCAGTGCTTCGATAGCGTTATCCAGGTCACCATGCCCTGTGATAATAATTGTTGAGACATCAGGCTGAAGCTCTAACACTTTTCTTAAAAGGCTGATACCGTCAATCCCGGGCATTCTAATATCTGATACAAGGATATCAATCTCATTTTTCTCAAGGAAAGCCAAAGCATCTTCCCCGGAATTGGCTGAAGAAATGATATACTCCTTTGATAGATGAGAGAGACCCCGAATTAGCAAATCACATAATTCTGCTTCATCATCAACGATTAGTATTCGGATATTGCTCATCAATTCTCCAGGTTGTAATGATTTATCTGTAAATAATTTTTCATCTTATTAGTTTCTTGTAGGGAAAGAGTGTGTTGCAGTTATACAAATCATCCA
>CAZIYQ010000090.1:0-10552 GCA_964543505.1 uncultured bacterium
ATTTTATCAAGGCTGCCCCGGTATTGAAGAATTTTCGCAGGATCACAGATCACGAATGTTTTGTCATACATACGGGTCAGCATTTTGATGACAGCATGTCGAAGATCTTCTTAAAGCAGCTTGGGATAGGAAAGCCCGATGTGAATCTGGGGGTCGGGACGGGCACACATGCTTATCAGACGGCCAAAATAATGCTAGGGATTGAGAATACATTACAACAATATAATCCGGACTGGGTTTTTGTCTTTGGTGATGTTAATTCTACCGTTGCTGCTGCATTGGTAACAAAAAAACTGCACATTCAATTAGCACATGTTGAGTCGGGGCTGAGAAGTCGGGACATGGATATGCCGGAAGAAGTAAACAGAATTGTTACCGACCACATTTCAGATTTGTTATTTGTAACGGAGCAAAGTGGTGTTGATAATTTAAGCCGGGAAGGAATTCCCGAAGAAAAAATTCAATTTGTTGGCAATACAATGATTGATTCATTGGTCGAATTGATAAAACAGGACAATTCAGATTCAATATTAGCAGAAAAACTTTTGAATTACAGAGATTATGTATTGGTAACTTTGCACCGTCCTTCCAATGTAGATGATGTGGAAAAACTTCATTTTATTCTCAAAAAGATAGAGGGCTGGGCGGAGAAGAAAAAAATATTCTGGCCGGTTCATCCCCGTATTAGTACACAATCACTCGAGGTCAATCAGGATCAATGGATCCTATCTGAACCTGTGGGATATCTGGAATTTATAAGTTTAATGAATAATTCTGCAGCTGTTTTCACGGACAGTGGGGGTATACAGGAAGAGACCTCCTATCTTGGTATTCCCTGTTACACTATCAGGGATAACACGGAACGACCGGTTACTTGTAAGCAGGGTACGAATACATTGGTGACATCGGAGATGCTGCAAAATAATTGGTATCCCCCAAAATTAATAACTGACAGAAAACCGCAGATAAATTTTTGGGACGGCCGGGCAGCAAAACGGATCATAGATTGTTTTAAACGTTATTCCACTAATATTTCTTCTGGTATCCAAAATAAATGAAAAAATGACCGAACCACTATCCGATAAATTCTCATGGAATTTTGTTCGATATGTAATTTATTTGATTATTGCGGTTAACCTGATTGCATTACTCATAAGTATTCAGCATATTGCTCATGCAAAAATTCTTTTGGGGGATGAACATTTTTATCATCATGAATTATTGACAATGATTGATCATGGAGTTTTCAATACCTTGGCTGATGGGACATCGACGCTCCTGATCCTGCCTGCCTATCTATTATACAAAATGGGGTTGCCTACTGTCTTGAGTTTGAAATTGGTATCATTTGTTGGTTTGCCTATCTTTCTCTTTGGATTATTTCTATTTTTTAAAAACATCCTTAAAATATCAGGTAATCTATTCTGGTTAGCTCTGTTAACGACGTTAACATTTCTGGTGGGGAATAAAATATTCGTCGTTTTCATCAACGATGGTTTAATGGCAATGTACCTGCTTTATTCCATTTACTTTCTGGCATGCTCAAATCAAACAGAGGGGAATATAAAAAATGTTATCATTTCCGGAATGTTCTTTGGTTTTAGCCTTGGAGTAAGATCACTACCGGTTTTATTTTTACCCGGAATTGTAGTTTATTTTCTAATTCAATTGTTTAGAAAAAAAACCGGAATTCTGAAAGCCGCGGTTATTTTTTCATTAAGTGTCTTCATTACGAGTTCAATCATAGAAATCCCATCATTATGGCGACATCACGCTTACAAATTCGAACAAAAAAAGCCAATAGCTAGGGTCGTATATGACCACACCTGTAACTGGACACAACTCCAGTATTTAACACAGTTGAAGGTCGAAAATGGAGAACTTCACAACCACCAGCATGTAGACTTTGCCGAGTTAGAGGATTATCTGAAAGAACATGGTGTAGACTCATTGCCATATACATTATGGGAGAACATTACCTGGAGTCCTTTACGGACGATCAGAGAATTTTTCAATGATCTTTTTGTGGAATCTGGATATATTACCATTAGATCGACAGGGATTTATATATTTATATTTTTTTTATTTTTAATAAATTTAATCATGAAGAAATTAAAATGTGATGATTTTGATAATTTTCTGTTGCTGAGTGTGATTTCACTATTACATATTGCGACCATCAGTTTTATCGTCATCACTTATATTGAGGGGAGGTGGTATACCCTATCCCTCAGTCTAATCATTATCCTGGGAAGCTACTGCTTGGATATTTTAATAAGGCAAAAGAGTAAACAGGGAATAACTCTGGTATTTGCTCAACTTTTATTTACCATACTTTCAACGGGTATCTTTTTTACGCGTATTCTTCATTGGTTGCCAATTAAATAAAACCAAAACCCTTGAATCAAAAAAATTTCAAATTAAGATGAAAGCATTAATAATCGGAGGGGCAGGGTATATTGGAAGTCATGTGGCTCTGTATTTGTGCGATCATGATGTGGAAGTCACCGTGTTTGATAATCTTTCAACCGGTAAGAAAGATAATCTGGACAAACGTATCGATTTGGTAGTAGGTGATATCCGTAATTTCAATGATTTAGATCACGTATTCCGACAAGACCAGTTTGAGTTTGTTTTACATTTTGCAGCCCTGAAATCGCCTGAAGAATCCATGCAATACCCTGAGAAATATGCCAGGAATAATATAACCGGTTCATTAAATATACTGAATGCTATGCACAGCCATGGTGTACGCTTCATCGTATTTTCATCGTCTTGTGCAGTTTATGGGGAGTCGAAGTACCTGCCGATTGATGAGCAGCACCCTCTATTACCATTAAATTATTATGGCTATACTAAATTAGCCATTGAAGAGAACCTAAGCTGGTATGCTCGTCTTGGTAAGATCAATTATGCTGCCCTGCGCTACTTTAATGCTGCTGGATATGATCGTAAGGGAAGGATCAGAGGAAGAGAGGTACAACCAACAAATCTTCTCCCAATAATAATGGAGACGGCGAATGGGGAACGTCAATCCATGGAAGTATTTGGGACAGATTACGCTACGGATGATGGGAGCTGTATCAGGGATTACATTCATGTCAATGATTTGGCATCAGCCCATTTTCTAGCGATGAAATATATCGCTGATCAGAAAACCAGTCTGGTGACGAATCTGGCAACAGGTCGTGGGTATTCCGTATTAAAAGTCATCGAAAATGCTGAAATGATAACAGGCAGGAAAATAACATTTAAAAAATCAGCCAGGCGCAAAGGGGATCCTGCAGTCGTAATCGCAAAAACAGATCTGGCAAGAGAATTATTGGGCTGGCAGGCAAAATGCTCTGATCTTCAAACCATTCTTGAAAGTATGTGGGAAATATATAAAGGCTAAAGGGAAAACAAACATGTCAAAAATCTCAAATCTTAAACCAGAGGATTGCAAATACCTGATCACGGGAGGAGCAGGATTTATCGGGTCTCACCTGGCGGATCTTTTGCTTCAAAGAGGAAGTACGGTCTACGCGGTTGACAATTTATCAACAGGCCAGTTGAACAACATAACGCATCTGGCAGATAATCCCAATTTTCACTTCATACGTGCAGATATTATGGATGAAATAGTAATGGACCGGCTGTGCTCTGATGTGAATATTATCATTCATCTTGCAGCTGCCGTTGGCGTTCAGCTCATTGTTAATAATCCAGTCCATACTATCGAAACCAATATCAAAGGCACCGAGGCAGTGTTGAAAAGTGCTTTAAAATACAACTGCAGGGTCCTGATCGCCAGTACTTCGGAAGTGTATGGAAAAGGCTTTCAGATCCCTTTTAAAGAAAAAGATGATGTTTTATTAGGCTGTACGAATAAGAACCGCTGGGCCTATGCTGCCAGTAAAATGGTAGATGAATTCTTGGGAATGGCCTATTTCAACGAATATGGTCTCGAGGTCTTCTCAACCCGCTTTTTTAACACGGTAGGTCCCCGCCAGACCGGGAGATACGGCATGGTTATTCCCCGGTTTGTACGACAGGCTCTGAAGGATCAGCCCATTACCGTATATGGGGACGGGTTGCAGCAGAGATGTTTTTGTGATGTGAGGGATGTGGTCAAGGCGGTGGAATTGCTGGCACTGAACGAAAAGGCCGTGGGGAAGGTTTTCAATATCGGCAGGGATGAAGAAATTTCCATTATCGGTCTTGCGGAAAAAATAAAAACGCTCACAAACAGTCATTCTGAAATTGTCATGATCCCCTATGATCAGGCCTATGCGCCGGGATTTGAGGACATGCTGAGAAGGGTCCCGGATATTGGCAGGGTAAATCGGCTGATCGGCTGGAAGTCCAGGATCTCATTAGGGGATACTTTGAGATCGGTGATCGAATTTGAGAGTCGTAAGTCACATTAACACCAGACCCCAAACAACCCATAATTCGGTGAGCAGAACCCAAAGAGTCGTTGAAGCACTCAAAGCCAGCTATGTCTCGCTGGCGGTTAAATCAGCCCTGCGTCTGTTTGTAACTCCCTTTTTCCTGTCCCATCTCGGAGCCGAATTGATGGGGATGCGGTCATTCATCCGGGAATTCCTGAATTACATTAATACGGTCAATTTCGGCATACCAACGGCTATCAGCGCGTTGGTTGCAAAAAACCTCAAGCAGGGTAAAGACCGGGGAGAAAACGGTAAAGTCCTGAAAATGCTCAGGGCCGCAGGTCAGCTGCAGCAGCTCATCGCCGTCATTGCTTTCTTCATCGCTATCGTGGTTGCCATATTTCTGAATAAAATTGTGGAGGGGTTACCGCCTGAAAACCTGCAGATGGCCCGGGTCTATACGCTGATAACCGGTTTCGTGATAGCGCTGACACTCAGCTCGGGCTTGTATGCCGCCGTCATCAAAGGACTCCAGTATATTGCACAGAGCACCTATTATAATATTATCAATACGCTCATTACTACTATCCTGGGAGTTGTCCTGGTTTATTACGGCTGGTCTTTATACGGTCTGGCCCTTGCAGCCCTCATCGGTGTCTTGTTTTTCTTTGTCCTTGTGAGAAGACTAACTGCCCGGGCGGGGATCCGCCTGCAGTTGTTTAAGCCGCCCCTCGAATATGGTTCAATCCGGGATGTGCTGGGGATCAGCGGCTGGGTGTTTGTGGCTTCCATCGGTGGGATGCTGAGTCTGCAGAGTTCACGGGTCATTTTAGGCATAACCCCCGGTCTGGGCATGGTGGCGGTGAACAAATATTCACTGCTCATGGCATTGCCGCTCATTTTAAAAACCCAGGCTAACCGCTTCGCCGTACTGATGCGGCCGGGTCTGACCCAAAAATATTTCAACGACGAGTCGAAAAACGGGACTATCCGCATCATAACCGTATTATTGAAAGTTTACAGTTTTCTCGCAGTTTCCGTTTTCATTGTCATCTGGCTGATTAACGGGCTCTTCGTCAAACGCTGGGTGGGTCAGCAGTATTACGCGGGGGACACGGCCAATCTGTTTATTGCCCTGGTGACTTCCATGTTTATTTTCACCTTCAGCTATAAAATGCTGCTGCATGTAAAATTTGAATTTAAACGTCGCGGGCTGACCTTATTGGTTAACGGGGTTGTAAATATCATCGCCGCGCTGGTTCTGGTCCGCTATTATGGTATCAGGGGTGTCATCATCGCAGGACTGATTGGAGAAATATTTGTTGTACTGCCCTGGATTGTGTGGCCTGTCATCCGCGAATCGGTCGGAGATAGTTCAGTGTTTAATTACATCCGGAATACTTTTCTTTTTCCCCTCGTACTGTTGATCTTTTGGGTAATTGTCGGCGTCAATGTTCACTACTCACCTGAAACATGGCCCGGAATCATTATCTTTCTGTCAATAATCGCCGCTTCATTTGGTATCAGCGGCTGGTTTTATTTGAGAAACGACTTAAAACGCTATAATCTGCTCAGGAAAATCCTTTAGAGAAGTGAAGCCATTCAGTTGAGGAAAAAACTTTAAATGCAAAAAATTCTCATTTGCGGTCATCCTAAGTCCGGCACAACTTTATTAGCATCTTTGTTGGATGGTCATTCGGAAATTGCTGTATTTCCCGAAGAAACTTTTTTATACGATTCTATCTCTTTTAGGAAATTATCTGTAGTGGAAATGGCTGACTGGCTCATCCGTGAAAGTGCCGTTAGCCATCTATCACTAGAGAAGTTCGAGCGTGAGCTAGATGGAAATTTCGATTATAGCGGTTTCGATTTTCCTGAATTCAAAAAGCTATTCATGACCAAAATGAGGATGGTGGGAAAGGGTTACAAGGACCTGATGCCATCCCTGGTGGCTTCTTTTTCAAAGGTATCAGGTCAGGATCATAAAAAATACTTTCTTGAAAAAACGCCGGGTCACGAAAAATATCTGCAGGTTCTAAAGAATTGGTACACCGATTTAAAAGTACTTTATATTATTCGGGACCCAAGAGACTGCTACGTTTCCAATAACAAAAAAAAACAGAGACAATCTGCCGGGAAGGAGACCTTGGAATTAGGTCGGTTTGTTTACAGATGGGGGATGAGTGTCTGGTACATGCAATATTTCCAAAAAAAATACAATAACGGTTTGGTCATACGCTACGAAGATTTGTTGCGATATCCTGCTGCCACCCTGTCACTGGTTATGGAATTTATGGGATTGGAATATGAAGATTCTCTCGCAGTACCCACTAAACTGGGACGACCCTGGCACGGTAACTCTATGTTCAAGGATAAGTTTTCGTCGATCAGCACCGCTCCGTTAGGACGTTGGAAAGAATCCCTTAGCCCAAATCAGATCGAAATTATCGAGACTCTACTTTGTAAGACGATGTCAATTTACAACTATCAGGTGTCGGTATCGAAGTCATCATTTATTAGATTACTGTCAACCCTTAAACATAAAAAAAGATTACTTGGGATGCTATTCAGGTTGTACTGGCCGGGATCAATACCAGAGCGTCTCAAGCCCTTATCCAAATTAAATGTGGAATAATTTCATTGATTAACTTAAAATTTTTTAAATTGATTGTTTATGACTTTGACGGTGTCATGACGGACAACAAAGTTATTGTCGATCAGCACGGGAGCGAAGCCGTAGTAGTTCACCGTGGAGACGGACTGGCGGTAGCTGATCTAATGAGAATAGGAATACCGCAGATTATTCTTTCGACAGAACAAAATCCCGTTGTCAGCCGCAGGGCTGAAAAGTTGAAAATTCCCTGTCTGCAGGGGTCATCCGATAAGAAAGATACTTTGATAAAACACCTTAAAAAGCATAATATAAACAAAGAACAGGTCATTTATTTTGGCAATGATATTAATGATCTTGAAGTGATGCAGTGGGTGGGGTTCTCAATCGCGCCTGCCGACGCGCATCCGGAAATTAAAAAAATTGCCGATTTAGTTTTGTCTTCCAGAGGGGGTGAAGGTGTGATCCGGGAATTTTTAGACCTGATCAGGAATCCAGAAAAATGAGAAAATTAATACAACAGCGAATTTCAGAGAGCATGGCTGTCAAAAATGAACTTCGGCAGAATCCGGCCGTCATCGACAAGATTCGTGAGATTTCCGACAGTATTGCCCACACGTTCGACCACGGCGGTAAAGTGATCTTTGCCGGGAACGGCGGGAGCTTTTCAGATGCCATGCATCTCGTGGGTGAATTTGTCTGCCGGTTCATGCTGGAAAGACGCTCGCTGCCGGCACTTGTGCTGGGGGCCAATAATGCCGCCCTCACGGCTATAGGGAATGATTACGCTTACGAGGAGATCTTTGCAAGAGAACTGGCAGCCCTGGGGAAACCAGGGGATGTCTTTATAGCGATTTCCACCAGCGGGAATTCCGGTAATATTCTGCGTGCCGTCGAAGCTGCCGGGCAGCAAGGGCTCACCGTCTTCGGATTATCGGGCGGTGATGGTGGAAAATTGTCTGCCCTCTGCGACTGTATTTGTGTCCCCACTACCGTGACGGCACGTATTCAGGAAGCTCATATCCTCATCGGCCACATCATCTGTGAACTGGTTGAAAAGCGGCTGTTCGCTAACACTTAACCGACTTTATATAGGAGAATCAATGTCCACATTTATCATTGCGGAAATCGGGATCAATCATAACGGAGACATCAACCTCGCAAAGAAGCTCATAGACGGGGCTGTTTTTGCCGGCGCGGATGCCGTTAAATTTCAGAAACGGACCATCGACAAGGTCTATACACCCGAAGAACTGGACGTGCCCCGACAGAGTCCCTGGGGGACGACCAACCGTGAACAGAAATATGGTCTGGAATTCGGGAAACCGGAATTCGATGAAATTGACCTTTACTGCCGGCAGAAGGGCATCGAATGGTATGCTTCTGCCTGGGATCTGGAAAGTCAGTATTTTTTAAGACAGTATGATTGCCATTACAACAAGGTTGCCTCAGCCATGCTGACCCACCGGAAACTCCTGGAAGCCATCGCAGAAGAAAAAAAACATATTTTTATCTCGTCTGGAATGAGCACCCTGGAGCAGGTTGAAAAAGCCGTCGAAATATTTAAAAAGGCCGGCTGCAGTTATGAGCTGATGCACTGCAACAGCTCCTATCCCATGCCCGAAGACCAGGCCAATTTGAGAATGATAGAAGTCCTGCGGGAGAGATACGGCTGTGATGTGGGCTACAGCGGCCATGAGGTGGGGCTCGTTGTCTCCGTGGCAGCCGTGGCTCTGGGGGCAACCTCGCTTGAACGCCATATCACCCTGGACAGGTCCATGTACGGCTCGGACCAGGCGGCCTCCGTAGAGATCATGGGCTTTTACAGATTGGTGCGGTATATCCGGTCGGTTGAAAAGGCTCTGGGTGTTCCGGAAAAGATCATCTATCCGGTAGAGGTAAAGGTCAGGGGCAAGCTCCGCCGTATCGATACGCTGTAAAATACTGATGCACCGACCGGATCGTATTATCCGCAGTTCCGGGAAGTGCCAAACCATTCAGTTTCTGAAAACCTGTCGTGAATGAGGTCCCGTAACTGCATTCTGCAGTAACCACAGCCTGATATGTACGGGATGGGGTGTTTTCTATTAAATTTGCGGATAGAGAAAGAGTATCTGATGACAATGCGTAAGCTGAAAGCGGCATATGACGGCAAATGATTCCAGACCTCACATCCTCCTGATCATCTCACGGGGAGAAGCAGTGCGGAATTTTTTATATTCCGACACTTTGAAAATATTACATGAAAAAGCAAGGCTGACGCTCCTGTCAGTCCTTGATGATGAACGGTTTACCAATCGTTTCGCACCTCTGGTTGACGAGATCATCCCCCTGAAGCAGTTTTCAGAGAAGAAATTCTTAAAATTTTTCCGCACGCTCGTCCACGATGCTCATTTTCGCTGGCTCTGGAGCGGTGTGGCCAAAAACCGCTGGGAAACGGATGATTACGCGGCCCGGTCTTCTGTTCAGAAGTCACTGAAAAGGCTGCTGACTAAAATAGTGGTTTTCCCCATTGCCAACCGGCCGGCTTTAAAGATCCTCACAAAACTTGAAAGATGGCTGAGCTTCGTTCTGCGGCCAACCCGCCAGTTCGATGAAATTTTCAAGACAAGAAAACCCGACCTAGTTTTCAACTGTTCCCACATTCACGGCCCCGCCGGCGAACTGCCCGCCAAAGTGGCCCGTAAATTGGGCATCCCCACGGCCGGTTTCATTTTTTCCTGGGATAATCTCACGTCCCGGAGCCGGATCTTCGTCCCTTATGACTATTTCTTTGTCTGGAATGACAATATGAGAAATGAGCTTTTGAAATTCTACGATGACATTCCCCCGGAACGGGTATTTGTTACCGGGACTCCCCAATTTGATTTTCACTTCAAGCCCGAGTACAGCTTATCCCGGGAAGCCCTGGCGGACAGAATAGGGTTCGACGCTGACAGGCCCTTCATCCTCTATACGACGGGAGTGGACCGGCATTTCCCGGAAGAATATAAGCATGTGCGGAAAATCATCTCCATCCTTGAAGAACTGAAACTGGATCCCAAACCTCAGTTGGTGGTCCGGATCTACGTGAAGGGGACCAGCCCGGAGATGGTTGAATTGTCAAAACAGGGACAAAAAGATGTCTTCTGGCCAGCTGTGGCCTGGGATCGGAAATGGTTTACGCCCCTGTATGAGGACCTGGAAATTTATACCAGTTTAATCCACCATGCCTGCCTGAGCATCAACGCCGCTTCCACCGTGTCCCTTGAATTTATCATGCACGACAAGCCCGTCATCAATATCGGCTTTGACCCGCCGGGGAGCAGCTTGCCTCATCATTTACGCTGGTCCCGCCATATCAATTTCGATCATTACAGACACGTGGCGGCAAGCGGTGCCGTAGCTGTGGCAGAAAGTGTCTCCGAACTGAAGCAGATGATCACAGAGGCATTGACGAACCCCGGTAAACAGTCAGCAAAAAGAGCTGAATTCACAAAGCGGTTTTTCGGGTCTTATCTCGACGGACATGCCGCGGAAAGAATTGCGGACCGGCTCATTATACTGGCCTCCGGAGATTGAGGAGTTT
>CAZIYQ010000091.1:0-10465 GCA_964543505.1 uncultured bacterium
CCTGCAGTTTACCCTGAATACAAATGACGTGCAATTGTCAGATCAGGTGGGAATGCAATGGTCAATGAGCGACAATAATGGTCAAGTCCTGCTTTATAGCCTGACGGGAGCAACGATATCCGCGGGAGAAGTTACCATCTTTGAGACCAGCCATAATGTCGAGATCGGCTCGGTAACTGCTGTGAGTGAAACGGGTAATGCCATAGATACTTCAATCGAATTGGTTCCTGAAACTTATGCTCTTTATCAAAACTACCCAAATCCATTTAATCCGGTTACCATGATCAGTTTCAGTACTCCGCACGACGGACAGGTTCAACTGGTGGTCTTCGATATCCTGGGCAGAGAAATTACAGAGCTTGTCAACAATTCAATGACCTCCGGTTATCATTCAGTGGAGTGGAATGGCCTTGATGCTGACGGTGCTCCGGTACCCTCTGGACTCTACATTTACACGCTTACAGCTGGTGATAAGACTTATAGTGAAAAGATGATGTTAATGAAATAACCTTTATTCTCCTTTTTTCTGACTGTAAATAAGTCCGGCTTTTGTCGGACTTATTTATTATGGGCTCATTCTTTAAAGAGCAGTGTGTAGGTACTGAGTAGAAGATCTCTTAGTAAAGTACGGGTTTGCATAATATAAACGGACGATGCTTCTTCAATAAAATTTCACAATGTCATTGATCTGATTTTACTCAAATAGTCTATCGGGAAAATCGCAGGTTCACAATTCCCGACTTCTTCAAATCATTATTCAACGGACAGAACGAGCCATTTGCTCTGTTAAATGGTTATCAATATCAATACTGCATATCATTAGTCCTTAAAAATATCATAATGATATAACAAATAATATTCAGAGAACTACGTAAAGGTTATCTTTACAACCTAATAAGAATCGTTCAATTCTCCGGCATGCCATTTGTTATTAAAAGCGTGTACTTGCAATGGGCATCAAAAATTTTAAAAGACAATTGAAGGAAAAGGAGACATTATGTTAGCAATTATAACTTTCGTATCAACAGTGATACTGGGCATACTGCCGAATAACGATATCTATAGCCGGACGGTCAATTCCTATCAGGACGGTACTCTGGTTGAGAGCAAAACAGAGATGATCAGTGAATGGAATTTTGATACAGACAGAGGATGGTTCTATAGTCTTCCGGAAATAGATGTAAGATTGACAGTGACACCACAAACAGCTGAAGTCAATGACAATGGGTCGGAAGGAACAGAAATTGAATCGGCTATCCTCCCCGAGATCAATGTGACCTTCACCAATTCATAAGTCGTTAGATAAAAGTAGTGAGCAAAGAAGAGCCGTCAGGCTCTTTTTTGTTATATGGACATGCTTGCCGACGTGAGGATTATTAGCAGTCCATTTCTCTATAGTTGTCTAATAATATTTTGAGGGACTCATAGATATCTTCCTGTCGATTAATAGCTTTTATTGTCTCTTCTGAACCCCATAAATTTATTCAGGCAATCAGGGGATCCATTATTTATAATAAGTGTTTGATTTAATCAGGATAATCATATGAAAGTTAATCAATCCGGCAACCACCTGGATCAGATGATGCGCCAAAGTCGCGCTCATCATGTTCAGCTCAGTATGATGGCTGACCGCAAAGCTAATATGCTGCTGACAATAGCTTCGGTGGTGATCACTCTTTCGGTCCCCCGTATTATTGAGCCTCAATTTATGCTCTCGGCGGTACTGCTGATTGGATTCTGTCTACTGACCATCGTTCTGGCCAGCTATGCTGTCATGCCCAAGCATTCTAAACCTTCGCATCACCACGGTCCGCCGGATGTTCATGATCCCGGGTTTAATCTCCTGTTCTTTGGAGATTTCGTCAATTTGAATTACAATGAATTTAAATCTGCAATGGCGGATGTCATGAACGACCCCTCTGCAACCTATGAGGCGATGGTGAGGGAACTCTACACTTTGGGAATATTTCTTGCCCGGAAGAAATACCGTTTTATACGCTGGGCTTATCTTTCTTTTATCATCGGATTATTCACCAGCGGGATTACCCTGGCATTAACCCTGGTACTTTCATAGGTTCTGAAACCATTGCATAACCTGAAGCAAAAACTGGCACGAGCGATAATCCTGATCCTGATTGTCTTTTTCATCGGGACGATTGGCTTTCACGCCCTGCTCAAAAATTTGACCTTCATGGAATCTCTTTATTTGACGGTGATCACTCTAACAACCGTTGGATATGGAGACCTTACCCCTTTGACATTAGTACCGGAAGGAGGGAGCCAAGCCCTTGTGATCATTTTTACAATTTTAATGATCCTTTTCGGAATGGGTGCCTTTCTGTACACACTCGGCACCGTCACGGAGTACATGGTCTCCAGTGAGCTTGGGGGTAGAGGACGCCGCAAAAGGATCCTACGGCAAATCGCCAAATTGAGAGGACATTACATTGTCTGCGGTGCGGGCAGGACGGGCATTGTTATCATTAATGAGTTGATGAGTACCGGGCGACCCTTCGTGGTGATCGAAAATTTTGAAGACCGCATAAAAGAGCTTAAAAAACTTAACAAAAACATACTTTGTCTGCAGGGTGATGCAACAGAAGAGATTATTTTAAAACAGGCAGGATTAGAGTACGCTGCCGGGATTGCCCCGGCTCTCCAGGAAGAGAAAGATAATTTGTACATCGTCCTGGAAATGCATGAAAAACGCTATACCGACCCTGATTTCAGGATTGTTGCAAAAGTCAATAATCTCGAAAAAACGGGACCAAAATTAAGGAGTGCGGGTGCAAACGTGGTTATCTCTCCCCATGAGATCAGCGGAAGAGGCATGCTGGCTCAAATGGTGCGACCCTCCGTCACTACCTTTTTAGGCCAGATGCTTGAAGAAACAAATTCCGTCTATCGTATCGATCAGGCAACGATCCGGGAGCATTCCTCAATGGTTGGTGCTACTCTCGAAAAAGCAAGGCAAAAAGCGGGGGGTGGATTAAATATCCTGGCCCTTCGCAAGAGTGGCGAAAAGGAGTTCGTTTTAAATCCAAAGGACGATCTCGAACTGGGATCAGGTGATGTTTTCATCTGTCTCGGGAATACGGAAGCGATTTGTGCCTTGAGACAATACTGCAGGATGGGCGAAAATTCATGAACCCTGAAACTTTGAAGGATCATCTCATCATTTGTGGACTCAACCGAACCTCCCTGAGTATCATAGAGGAATTGGAGTCACTAAAAGAACAACAATCCCCTGAGCAGGGTGATATCTCCATTGCTGCTGATAAAGACTATATCGTAATTGACCTGGATGAAGCATTGCTGGAAAAGACCTCCGAACAATATGAACATTTCAACTACCTCACCGGTGATGCCTCTGACGATGAAATATTGACCAAGGCCGGGATTCAACAGGCCTATGGCATTTTCCCTCTCCTGAGTGATAATAAAGAAAACATCTTCATCACTTTTACCGCACGCAGATTAAATGCCACTATTCGGATCGTTGCACGGGGAACCGATATTGCCCATATCGGGAGTAAATTTTCACAAGCCGGTGTGGATGCTGTCGTATCACCGAATTTCATTGGTGGTATGCGGATGGTATCCGAACTGGTCCGCCCGGAGGCGGTTCAGTTCCTGGATCAATTGCTGCGTCAAAACTCCCTTTATTTGCGTTTGGAGGAAGTGCAGATCCCAAAATCCTCTCCTTTGAAGGATTATCCTCTGTCTCGCCTGCTGGCACTCCCAGATGTGGATTTGCAGGTGCTGGCGCTGAAAAAACGAGGGCAGTCCTATTATGTATATAATCCATCCCAGAATGAGGTCCAGGAACAGGGAGATTTGCTCGTAATTCTGGGCGACATCCGCCACATTAATAAATTCAAAATGTCACTAAAAGGGACTGGTTCTAACACCAGAGAGGAAGCACGGTAAATGAAAGTTATCTTTTATGGCACGAGAGGTTCAATACCCGTTGCAGACCGGGATTTTATGAAGGTGGGGGGAAATACCTCCTGCATCCTGATCATCTTTGATTCCGGGGAGATTGCCATACTGGATGCAGGAACGGGGATCAGAAAACTGGGTGATGACCTGCTGTCAAAATCCATGACACAGAACAAGGATATTTTCATTGGTCTCTCACACACCCATTGGGATCATATTCAGGGATTCCCCTTTTTTAAACCGGCCTACAACCCGGAACAGAACCTGATCATTTCTCTCTGCGGCAGACAGAAACACGCTCGGGATATCAGCACCATTTTCGCAGCCCAGATGCAGAGGGATTATTTCCCGGTGTCATTTGACAATTTACAGGCTAATATCAATTTCTTTGAAGCGGATGTGGAGACTTATCGGACTCACTCAGGGGCCAGCATTATGGCTGCTGAACATCAGCATCCCGGGGGAGCCTGGGGTTACCGAATTGAGGAGCACGGGAAAGTGGTTGTTTATTGTACTGATATTGAACATTCTGCCGGGATCGATCCCAATGTTGTTCATCTGGCGAAAGGCGCAGATTTGCTGATCCACGATGCTCAATATACGACTGATGAACTCAAAACAAAAATCGGCTGGGGACACAGCAGCTGGGATCAGGCCATCCAGGTGGGTGAAGCAGCAGGGGTAAAGAAGCTGGCATTATTTCATCATGATCCTGAACATTCGGACGACGATCTATTCGCCCTGGAAGCCGACTACCAAAAACGTCATTCCAACATTTTTCTCGCAAGAGAAGGAGAAGTGATTTCCCTGTAGTCCGTTTTGAATTTCGGAGAGCTCTGTTGGGACTGAGGCGCGAGTGTATATCTTTATTTTGAAGTGAGCCGGTACACACCACCCCAATCCTGATGAGGTGGATTGACTTTAAACTCACGGCAGCGGGCAAGATACAGCCTGCTCGGATTCGTCTTTCTTCCCGGATACATATCCTCCAATGCCTCTGTTTCGGTGAACACTCCGATGGCTTCATTCCATTTTTGCTGGCGGTAGAATTCCAGCCCTTTTTGAAATTTCGGGATTAATTGACCATATACTTGGGGCATCTCGTTCTTTATCGAGACCAACTCGTAAACCTTTACCGGCTTGTTTTTGCCTACCACAAGGACATTGTCCAATTCGCGGAAAACAAAATCATCCTGCACGGCGGCGTAGGTCTGCTCGGCCACTTGAATATATACTCCATATTGTTTGGCGGAGGATTCCAGTCTTGCTGCTGTGTTCACGGCATCGCCCATCATCGTATAATTCAGCCGCTGGGCAGATCCCATGTTGCCCGTTACAAAATCCCCGGAATTAATGCCGATGCGCATGCGCATTTCCCACACGGATTTGGGCCAGCGCTCCTCCTGTGAACGCCATTTCTCGCGCAGTTTATCAAGCTGCATCTGCATTTCCAGGGCTGTTAGACAAGCAGCATATTCGTGATTCTCAACCTCCGCAGGCGCACCGAAAAAAGCCACGATTGCATCCCCGATATATTTATCGAGCGTCCCCTTATTCTTAAGTAGGATGGTCGTCATTTCCGAAAGATATTCGTTCAGTAATTCTACTAGGTCCGCCGGACTGAGCAGCTCCGAAAACGAGGAGAAACTCTGGATGTCGCTAAAAAAGGCGGAATGATAGGCCTCCTGCCCCCCGAGTTGTGGCGTCCGGTGTTCCCGGTACATCTGCTCGATCAGTTCGGGGGAGATATAGGTTCCGAAAGTCTGCTTCAGGAATTGCCTGTCCCGGTGAGCGGTGACCAGTTTATAGGTCAGGTTGACTCCATAGGTGGTGAAGATCGTCATCAGAGGGAAAACAACGGGCAGCATCACCGACCCTCCAGGCGGAGGGACCTTGACGCTGAAGAATTCCGACAATCCTGCTGGTAGCAGAGGTCTGAGAGACAATTTGAACATCCAGAGGTAATCTGCGGTAAAAATTCCAACAGAGATAGAAAGCCACACGATGGCAAACAACAAGGTTGGCAGCAGTCCTGCCACAGGTTTGAAGGTGTTGGTAAGGACCAGAGTCACAATTACGAATCCCAGGATGATCAGCAAATGCAATATGCGCTGGCCGGCACTATAATACAGAGAGCCGATGGGCAGTTTGATATTGTTGGTATCCAGGATCTGCTGAATGGCATTGGCATGCATCTCGACGCCCGGAGTGAATAGTTCAGCATCACGATAATGAAAGAAGGGTGACCGCACATAGTCGTGATCTTCGGCCAGGCTGGATCCGATAAGCACGATTTTATTCTCGAAGGGCTTGAGAGCCGGATAATTCATATAGAGATCCATTATGTCACTGTCTTCATCGGCCAGTTGGTAATCTTCTGTATCAAGGACATCCGCGAGAGAATAACGATTAAAAGTTTTGTAGATGCCTGAGGGTGGACCATAATAGTTCAGCAAAAAATCATTTTCAGATTGAAAAGTGGTGAGGGATAATGAGCCAATGCTGAATTGATTTGAATTCGGGTCAAACTGCCATTTTTGGGCTTCGGGGACATCCAGAAAACGCAGTAATGATTCCAGACCGAATGAATAGTAAAGCTCATTAGGATTTTCACTGAAGATGTTAAAGATGAGATATTTTCGACTCACACCATCGGGATCCTCAAGATGATCCACAAAACCAATGGAGTAGGGCAGTGGCAGATCAGGCTCACCGTAATGCAGCGTTTTGCAGGGTGCCACCAGATAATCGGGATATGGCAGCCGATTTGCTTCATAGCCCCGTTTTGCACCGAGGACAATGTCAGTACCCTGTTCGCCAGCATATTGCATGGCTTTAAAAAATTCTTCATCCCCATCGACGATATCCTCCAGCCGAAGCTGAACATTTTTGATGTTGCCCAGATTGGCTTTGAGATTTCGGGTCTGGTGGTCAGGGCTGTCAAAGATGAGGTCGAAAGCGATCACCGCCGCCCCGGCATCGGTAAGATTTCTAACCACCCGGCTCCACACTGTCCCTCTACCGTAAGGGTATGGCTCGGGAATCAAGCGGTAGGCTTCATCATCAATTTCCACTATAACTACATCCTGTCCCTTATCCCGGATGCCGTTACCCCGGTCACTGAAGTTTTCGTAATCTTCCCAGAGGCCATCGTTTTCCCCTGCGTCTGGGCTGATGTAGCCGGGGTCGCCAGGGCAGAGGTTATCTTTCCCGCAATCTGTAAAAAGTTCGTTCTCATTGCGATATTGATTGCCCACGTCCTGGAATTTTTCGCCCGTATCCCAACGGTCATTACCGTTCTCATCGGTAAAGGATTCCGGTGATTTGGACATGTCGGACCTTGAGCCGGGGCCTGAAAGAGGACCTCTTAATTTAAAGCGGTAATCGTAAAGAGTAGCCTCTGGCGGCCGCAGGATTCCGGCAATATAGACCGCAGCCGAAAGCAAAAAGGCCAACAAACCGATGAAGATTATCGGCACAATGCTTCCCCGACCATTCCCCTTTGATAAAGAATTAAATTTTGTGAAAAATTTCATGAGACTTGAAACCGGATTGGAGATTAGCATCAGGGAACCGGCAGAAGACCGGGAAAGGCAGTAACCAGTTCATCAAAAATTATTGAATTGAATTTTTTTGCAGAATAATAGAGATCTTTTTCCGATCGTCAGCACTCATGGTGTTGTAGCCGGATAGGAGATATTTGGCATTTTCCCGTGCGATGATGACACCGATCATTACAAAAAAACCAGGCCGATAATGAGATAATTCATGGAGTGCTCAAGCAGTGCAGATTAAGGGTAAAACAGGCATATATCGTAGTAGCTTTCAAATTCATTCCGGGCCATTAAAAGTCGTATGCAATTCTGGTTTTGAAATAATAATTCTGGAAATGATGGGAATCGGGCAGTAATTTCCGGCGGTATTCCCAGTCTGCCATAAGCTTTACATCGGGGCGGATCTGCCAGTCTGCGCCGAGGATCGCAGAGGACTGGTCAAAGACGGCGGGGCCATTGCCATTGGACAAACTCACGCCGGACCGCACAGTGGTTTCCCATCGGTTTAATTTATATTCAAAGATCAATTTCATTTCGTTGATACTCTGGGAGGAATAAAGGAGTCCTTTTCCATAATTGTAATAAGCATAGTTATAACTGAAGGCTGAATTCCATAACTCATTGAACACAGAGCTCAGCTGCAGGGAAAGATTCTGACTGTGCATTTCCGGAGAGAAATAGTCTGAATTACTCGCGAGACTGGTTTCCAGCAGATCCTTTTTATCACTGCGGGCGTAGTTGAAAGATAACTGCTGTCTGCCGTGGTAATTGAAATGATGAACCAGCGTAAACAACAACGAGTTGTTGCGGCTGTTCTCCTGGTTGGATGCGCCAAGTGTGTCCTGATTTGCATCCACATAAATATTGGAAGCATCCCCTGCCTTGCGATTTTCCACACGGTACCGCAGACTGATCAGCGGCAGATCCACTGCCGGGTAATACGACAGATTCACACTTCCCCCGTGGGTCTTTGTTGTGTTCAATGTTGCAAGGTTTATGGCATCATCCGTGCTAAAATATTTTACAGTCATCATTAAACGATTGGCCATAAAACGCATACGGTCGGAAAAAATCCGTTCCCGCAGATTATTTGGTAGATAAGGATTGGCCAGCGAATTGAACTCCGGTCCGATTTGCCGGTAGCGGAACTGGAACTGCTGACGAAAATAATTCAAATTCAAGGTCAGGTTATAAGCCATGGATGGCATGTGGGTGATGAGCGTGAAGACATTGGCATCGGATGCGGCATCCACGGGCAACAGGGGTGTCTGGTTCAATCCCATGTGGAAAATAGTCTCAAAATTGGACGGATCAAACGGCAATGTCAGGGTGCTGTCCACCTGATCCTGTAACTGCTGTTCCGTAAGCACAGGTTCCCAGATGTCCCGGTTCAGCATACTGAAGGAAAACCCGGTCCTGAACTGGATACGTCTCTTGTGGAGCTGCAGACTCAAATCCGAACCGAGAATGATGTTATCCTGGGGTTTGACCCCCTGCCAATCGGTGGCGAGAGGTGATAGGGTAACTATACGATCCGTTCCAAAAATATCATCTTTATGCGTCACCAGATCACAGTAGCGCACCGTATAGCTCGTATCTCCCTCAGATGTGTCAAGCAGCACCCAGGCTTCACTGCCCGGCTGAAGCTGGTCACTGAGTTCAGAAGGCAGGGTAATCAGGCTGTTTTGAACAGTACTGTGAACCGATCCCACATCATCCTTGGCCTTGATGATATTCAAATTCCAATGGACGTGCCGTTTGGACCCTAACCCGAGATTGAAGGCGAACAGGTCCCTTTTAAAAGTATATTTGTCCCTGGAAAGTGTGATATTGAGTGTATCCTCATTGGCAAGGCCGGTCTGCAGTCTGTTCACCGGGATGGACATACTGCCGTTGACGTCAGAATGCTGGACCACCCGCATCAGAGCACCCTTCACCAGATCGAGCCTCAGGGATTTATAGTGAGTGCTGAGCTGAAGCCCCCGAACCCGGTTGCCATTCAATCCGTAAGTATTCAATACCGGGTGAATATCCCCAAAGTCAGCCTGAAACCAGGGCAGCTTCAGCTTGAAACGATAGCGATTCCGGGGTTGGAGGGTTTTATCTTCGAGGCTGGTGAGACGAATACGGGTATCCAGCTTGAGGATGCCTCTTTCAAATTTATGATCCAGATATAAATTGCTCACCGACAGACTCTCATCGTCCACACTGCTGTTAATGTGATCAGCGGATATTTTTCCTGTTTTTCGGGGACTGGCTGCACCCGGAAGGTAGGGCGCAGGGGCTTCCACCACGAAAGACCAGTTCACGGGTTGACGCTTGGTTCCGTCCGTTTTCGGGAGTACGACGCTAACTGTCTGGAGTCCCGGTTCAAGCTTCCTCGGTTGAAAGAGCAGGTGATTGCTGCGGATGTCCACCTGTGATGTGATATCCTTTCCATTGAGCAGTACTCGAATGGCACCGGTATCCACAGCCTCAAGACCGAAATAGGAAAGATACAGCAGGGCATCATCTGCTGATATCCGGGACCCGGGAGCGGGCTCCAAGGGCAGCACTGCAAAGGCCGGGTTATCGGGGGGAGTGGAATTGGTATCAGGACCATCGACGGTCAGATGGGCTGGGTGGAGTTCCGGCTCAATCTCCGGCCAGGAAATATGCATACCGTTAACCATCTGCAGGTCGAGATAGTACTCGAAGGTTCGGGTGCCCCCCGGGAGTGGAGGTATCTCAACCGTGTATAATCCGTCGGGTTGTGCTGCTAAAGGCAGGGATTGATAGAGAGTCTGGCCTGATGGACGATAATTAACGATGAATTGAGCGACACCCGCATCTCCCAATTCTGTAATGCCGGCACTGATGACCAGTGCTTCATCTGACTTGACAGACAGTCGGGCAACATGCTGGATGGACTGGGCAGAACAAAGCGTTGCCGATAAAGCCGTTAAAATTATGGGATAAAGGTTTTTAAA
>CAZIYQ010000092.1:0-10220 GCA_964543505.1 uncultured bacterium
CAATGGTGTTGCCGGTGCGAGAGCGCTTGGTTATTCTGACCAGAGACCGGATTATGCCAACATTAGCCCGGATGTGGCGACCTCAATCCATGATGGTTCATGGCCCGCATTGGGGGGCAGTGAAACACACCCAAATTATTATCAGAATAATTCACGGGTACTGCAGACCTATAATATTTATCGCGACGGTTCCATGATCGACTCAGTACCGGCCGGGGAACTGTCCTACAGGGATGATGCCGTAACCAACGATGTTGAATATTGCTACACGGTAACGGCAGATTACGATGAAGGTGAATCCGATCCTACAAACGTGGCCTGTGCCACTCCGCAAACTCAATTGCCAAATCCGCCGACGAACTTGACCGCAGCAGGTGGTGATGGAGTTGTTCATCTTAACTGGGATCTACCACAGGATGGTGGTGGTGGTGGTGGTGATTTTGATTTCTTTGAGGATTTTGAAGGCGGTGACCTGCCAGCCGGCTGGGGAAATCTCGATGAAGATGGTGACGGCGATAACTGGTTCGCCTATAATTTCGCCCCACACTCAGGAACTTATTCTATGGCGAGTGCTTCTTGGACGAGTACTGGTGGCGCATTGAATCCTGACAACTGGCTCATCACACCGGCACTTGAACCCACGGGAACATCAGAACTTACCTGGTGGATCGCCGCTCAGGATCCTGCCTATGCTGAAGATCATGTGGACATTCTGGTTTCAACCACCGGAACAGCCCCGGCTGACTTCTCCGATACCGTCGATGGTTACACACCCACAAATGGTGATGACACTTGGCATGAAAGAACCGTGGATTTGTCTGCTTACAATGGACAAACGATTTATGTGGCCTTCAGACATACCGATAGTTATGACATGTTTTACATCAAGGTAGATGACATCGGTGTGAGCAATCTTGCAGGTGGCCGATCCTTTGCTTTGGATTTTGAGGATGCTTCCGATATGCTGCAGATGACCGTTAAAACTTCCGGTCCGGAGCTGCCCGTACGGCTTGAAGGTTTACACTCATACGCTGAAATTCAGCAGATCATCGCGGATTACAGCGCGGGTCATGCCAACAGCCAGGTTGATGTAAATCGTGAAATCACAGGTTACACCCTGTATCGTGGTGACACAACCGGCGGCCCCTATAGTGAAATTGGAAGTACCGGTCCTGCGAGCTTAAGTTATGATGACATGGCTGTGGTAAATGGAACAACTTATTATTATGTTGCCACAGCAACCTACGATGGCGCAACCGAATCTGATTACTCCAACGAAGCCTCGGCGGCACCGCAAGCCTTTGTACCGGAACCACCCACGAATTTGGTGGCTTATGGCAGTGACGCCCAGGTCAATTTGAGCTGGATGGCACCTGAATTTAATGGTGGCGGTGGAGGCTACCCCGAATGTACAACAGACCCGAATCTGCAGTATGAAGACTGTACAGGCCTGTGTTTCAATGACGAAGACTGTATTACGGATTGGGGGTACCCCTGTACCGAAGGTCTCGGTGACGGATTCTGTGATGATGGCACCTACGGCTATGATTTCAATTGCGCAGAGTGGAATTTTGACAATGGCGATTGCGGCGGTCGTGAAAATCAGAACAACGGCACCAAAGGTTATGTCGACACATCCGTACACAGAACAGACCGGGAAGACCTCACGGGCTACAACGTGTACCGCTCTGTTGATCCGGGGCAACCATTGGATCAATTTGAACTCATCGGTTCAGTTGATACAGAAGCCTATCAGGATGATCCTCTCGATAATGGCACGACTTATTACTACTATATAACGGCCGTGTACGATGGCGTGCTTGAGTCGGTGCCTTCGAATGTAGCTGATGCCACTCCGCAGGCTGCACCTCTGATACCGCCTGCTAACCTGATGGCTACTGCAGCTGAAGGCGCAGTGGATCTGGACTGGAATGCTCCACCTCAACCCGAATGGATTGGTTATGATGACGGCACCAATGCCGATGGTATCGGTACCGGGGGGGCATCTGATTTTGATGTAGCTGTAAGATTCGAATCGAGTGATCTGGAAGCTTTTTTTGGCGGATTTCTCACACAAGTGAAGTTCTTCCCAAGGGAAGCTGCCTGTGATTATTCAGTGAGGGTCTGGATTGGCGGCTCTGCTTACAACTCAGGTGCAATGGTCGTGGACCAGTCAGTCCCCAATGTTATAATTGATGACTGGAATACGGTCATTCTCAATGTGCCGGTGGCTATTGAACCCGGTCAGGAGCTTTGGTTTGGTTATCGTGCTAACACAACGACAGGTTTCCCTGCCGGCGTGGATGCAGGACCAGCAGTTGTGGGCTATGGTGACTTGATCCAATTTGGCGGATCCTGGCAGAGTATATCTGAAGCCTATCAGTTGGATTACAACTGGAATCTGGAAGGTCTGGTTTCGGCAGGTGCCGGTAGATCGGGACAGCCTCTTGTGGCCCTCAATACTGCGGAACAGACTCCGGCAGCAGGTACGATGTCAGCCGGAAACCTTGGCGCGGTGCAGAGTGATCTCTCGAATGATAATGGTGAAGGGAATGACCGCGACCGTGAGCTCCAGAGCTACAATATCTACCGGGATGGAGACATTATCGAAAACGTGCCTTCATATGTTTTGACCTATCACGACTCACCTCTGGACAATTACACAGAATATTGCTATGTGGTCACGGCCGTTTATGATGACGGCGAGTCAAACCCATCAAACGAAGCCTGTGCAACGCCGACAACCGGAGTGACCTTCTCACTAAGTGATGTAGAAGCACTCGGCGGTGAAGATGTCGTGGTTACCGTTTCCATGGAAAATGAAGAAGCCGTGGGTGGTTTCCAGTTTGACATGGCCGATACTCCCGATTATCTGACTCTCACCGGTATTGCCGGCACCGCACGTGTGCCCGGAGACTGGGCACTGAATGTTACCGAGCAGGGTGACGGACAGGGCCGTGTTCTTGGATTCTCTTTCACAGGGACTCTCATCGATCCGGGTTCAGGTCCTCTGCTTGAGCTGACTTTTGCCAGTCAGCCCGGAGAACCTCAGGAAGTTTCGCTCTGCACAACCGACGAGGTGGTTTCCAATGCCTCCGGTGAAGGATTCCTTGTGACCTCTGGCTGCAGTACGGTTAACCTGACCGTAGTCTTCATTGAGGTGACCCTCGACAGTATTACCGATCCTGTTGATCAGGGCGGGAATGTCGATGTTACTGTTTATGCCGATAACCCTCTGCCTTTCTACGGTATGGAAGTGCATATCAGTGACATCCCCGAATCGGTTACAGCTCTCGATGTTGTTCCCACTGACAGATTCCCCGATCAGGCCATGTTCAGTTTCAGTGAATTGAACGGAGAACTCACAGTGCTCTGGTTCAGTCTGACTCTGTCTCCTGTGGAGGTAGGCACAGGTGAATTATTCACCATCAACTACGAAGTCGAAGGAGATGCCCCCGATGGAACCACAACATTGCATGTTGCTAATACCACTGTCTTTTCAGATATGGTAGGTAATGCCTTGTTTTGGAATGCCTCTGACGGCAGTTTAGAAATCGGACTTCCCGATGTGATCCTTTCGCTGGCACAGACCGGTGATGGAACCTTCCAGGTACTGATGACCAACAACGGTCCGGTATCCGGATTCCAGATTGACATCACTGACGCACCCGATTATTATACCTTCCTGAATGCGGTAGGCACAGCCCGCGTACCCGATGACTGGATGATCAGCGGTAGTGAATACGACGGTTCCTTCCGATTGATTGGCTTCTCACTGATGGGGTCACAGATTCCGGCTGGTGAAGGTGCTTTCCTGGATGTTGAAGCAGATTTCATGGATTTCGATTTTGAGTCGGAACTTTGTTTCACCAATGCCACCATCTCCAATCCTGATGCCGAAGCTTATTACACATCTACTGCCTGTGAAACGTTTATTAATCCATTTGCGGTATATGTACCTCATTTCGTCGTTGAAATCCCCGAAACCGGTGTGAACTCATTGATCGTCATTCAGGATGTCGTGGGAATTGACCCCGGTGATGAGATCGGACTCTATGACGCAGCGGCCATCACCAACTCCGGTGACTGTTCAAACCAGCTTGGAGAGTTGCTGGTTGGCATGGGTGTCTGGCAGGGAGAACAGCTCAACCTGACAGGTATCGGTTCCATCGACAACTGTCCCTTTGGTGGATTCCAACTGCCGGGTTATGTAGATGGCAACCCCATCTTGTACAAGGTCTGGAAACCTGCTGAGCAGATGGAATACATGGCTGTAGCGACCTATACTTCCGGTACCGGTACCTGGGGTGAAATGATCACTGCGCTGACACTGGAACTGGTTACTTCAGTCACACAGGAAATCACAATCCAGGCCTATCATAGTAATATGTTCTCATTCAATCTGGACCTCGACAATCCATCGGTGTCCGATATTTTGACTGACCAAGTGCTAATCGCGAGGAATGATGCCGGTGATTTCTATGTCCCCTCCTATGGTATTGAGACGCTGGATACCTTCGAAATGTATGAAGGCTATAATACCTTCCCCAATGGAGCGGATGATCTTATCATTTCCGTAGAGGGAACTCCCATCGATCCGGGCAGCTGTTTCGAGATTCACTCTTTCATGAATGATCTGATTGCTTACCTGCCCATGGATCCCATGTCGGCTGAAGATGCCTTCGGTGATGTGGCTGAGAGTATTCTGCTGGTGAGTAATGATTCGGGACAGTTTTATGTCCCGTCACTGGGTGTCAATACCATGCCCTGGATGTATCCCGGTGAAGGCTATAATATCTTCCTGCAGGGAGCCGGCGGATTGACCTATTGTTACCCGTCACCTGCACTGGCACGGAATGACAATTCGGAGAACATCGAAGCCCAAAATGAGGCCGGCAAATCAGAGCATTATGAACCCGTCGAGACCGGCCAGGCCTATCCCATCATCATTACGGGATTTGATGGCGCGGTACAACCGGGCGATGAGCTCGTGGCTTATGCTAACGGTGACGTTGTAGGGGCAACCCGCATCACCAACCTGTCACAGCCGCTCGTGATTGCCGCCTGGAGCAGCTACAATGATTATGATGTGACCCTGCCCGGTTATCAGGCTGGTGACGAGATTGAACTGCGCCTGTGGAGCAATTCCGAGCAGCGTGAATTGAGAGTGGATGCGGACCTTTCCAGCGATTATTATGAGAATGATACCGTGCTGTCTACCGGCAGTATTACCGTCCGCAATATGGACGCTGTTCCTGAGACCTATGCCCTGAGTCAGAACTATCCCAATCCGTTTAATCCCAGCACCACCATCGAGTTCAGTGTTGTTGGTGACTCAAACGTGAAACTGGCTGTCTATGACATCACAGGACGTTTGATCAGAACGTTGCTGAACGGACAAATGAGTGCCGGTTATCACAGTGTTGTCTGGGACGGCCGCGATTCAATGAACAACGCTGTTTCTGCAGGGATGTATATCTACACCCTCTCGGCCGGCAGCGAAACCATCAGCCACAAGATGGTGATGATGAAATAGAAATGCTCGATGGAGGATTTCTCCGGTACATTAGGCATGAATGCTTAAAAAAAAGGGGCTCCGCAGGGAGCCCCTTTTTTATGCTGATTTTGAATAGCCTCTCAGTTCATCGGATAGTAAAAATCCCCGGTGAGGAACTTCCCTGCCCGAATGAACCAAACAGAAGTTTATTTTTTCTTCGGGGGCTCGGATTTTCCCTGATGGCAGGTCCAGCAACGGATCTGACGGGCATCTTTCCAGGTGAAAAAATCATTGTTTAAACCGGTCATCATCTTCAGCATGCTCCTTGCAATGCGCTTATGCTGATTGGAATCATCGGAAAATTTATTCAGATCATGGCAGTAATTGCATTTCACACCCAGATCCTTCGCGACGGTTTTCATGTATTGTTTGGTTTCATTCATGGTTTTGAACTTCAGTACCTTGAGATTCTGCGGTGTGTTTCTGTCGGAAGCAGGCAACATACCAGCCAGCAATGTGATTCCAATAACGAACAGTAGTTTCTTTTTCATTTTCTTCCTTTTTTGTTTTTTAAATTCATCAGTCAGACAGGGCTCTTGATCCACCGGGGTCTCCCTCGTTTAAAACCAGCTATGCAGCTGGACAAGCACTTCAGGGTTGGAATGGGCCACTGACTTGGTCTCGATTTCCGTAAGTCTCACCTCGATGATCAGACCCAGAGCATTGGTGAAATAGACCTCTGTTCCCAGTGTAAAACGCTGCAGTGCACCATTCAAAAGATGCAGATCGGGGTCAAAAAATTCATATTGCGCTGTTCCGAAGAATCCCTGCTCAATTTTAGCGGAGACTTTGTGATAAACGGCAAAGGCGGTAGCTCCCGGATCAAGATTCTGAATCCGGTCGGTTTCAAAAAGCCAGGTTAATCCCCCGAGTGAAATTCCCCCGGACACTCCGAGCCCCCGGACATCCCCTTCAGAAATTGTACTGACATTCAGGTTGACACCGTGGTTTTCGGCCACTGTATGGAAAAAAGACAATTTCGTTGTCAGTGCTTTATGACCCACGGGTTCGGAAAAGCCATAGCCGGCCTCTGTTCCCACAGCATAGCCGTTGCTGATACTGGTGGTAAAGCGCCAGTCTCTCGCCGGCGTGGTGCCTAGCTCAACCATCCCCGGCAGGGAATGATACGGGGGCGGTGCAAAAAATAATCCTTCCCGGCTGAGGCCGTTGGAAAGCCGCAGGTTCCCACCGCGGATAAAAGCCGAATGATCCTCGATTTTGATACCGAAATCCGGCAGAGACTTCCCGGCTTTCAGCCATGAAGTCCCACTCTGATTTTCAATGAGAAGCCAATATTCACTGGCAGAGGGATTGGACAATTCGTGTTTATAATAGAGATTCAAATTGTGGCTTAGGGCGATGTTAAAATAGGCCGTAGCCTGCATGGGGAAAAGGGGCATCCGCAATTTGGAGTCGTTAGGAGCGAGCAGCAGACTCTGTACCCGCAGGTCTCCACCAACACGAATATGCTCACCCACGGTCCCGGTCCAGTTTGCATTATTCAGATGTGTAAGTCCCTTGAGAGGTAACTCCTCCAGAGCGAAGATCGTAGTGCCGTAATCGTTGCGCAAGCCGCCACCGGTGGGATTAACATGGCAGAGACTGCATGCTGCTCCATTCTCAACGGCAAAGCGGGGATTAGCCTCAAGAGTGGAGAGGATCATAAAACTGAACAGGATGAATTTAAGCACTTTCATCACTGTATTACCGTATTGAGTGCTCCGTCGCTTATCCAGGCAGTGATCAGATCGATTTCTGCAGGTTCAAGCATGCCGGTCAGGGGCATGAAACCGCCATAGAGACCACTGTTGGTGAGCTTATTCCACATCACAGAATTTTCCAGGTCACCCGGCACGACTCTCACAGCCGGAGAATAATTAACAGAGGTTACATTCACGAGATTTTCGAAGGCCTGCCCAATGGAGAGGTCCAAATCGGCGGCCGTATCGCTAATATGACAACCACTGCCCTCGCAGTTGGCTGACAGGATGGGTTGAATGACCTCATCAAAATAAGCGATGATCACCGGTTCCTGATGGCTGATAACCGGATTTCCTCGGTCATTACAATTGATCGTGAGCAGGAAAGCAGTCAGAAACAGTGCGAGCTGAAGCGGGAAAGGTCGGCGCTTTTTTGGCACCTGATTCATATCCGGTTGGCCAGTCTGGCGCCAAGGTGAGCGCCGTAAAACAGAAATCCAACACTTACCAATTGCAGGGTGAGAAAAATAATCAGGGAGCGGCCTGGTCGGGGTAATTTGGATTTGTTGCGGTAGCGGATAAAAAAGAGTATCGACAACAACAAGACGGCCAGCAATTGAAGGGAACCGTGGGTTTTAAAGATGGGGAATGGATTATCCATGTGACCCACGAGGCCATCCGCCAGAAAACCACTGACTACGGTCAGTATGGAAAAAAATGTGGCGGCCAGCATATTCCACCAGCCGGCCTTTGCCAAACCTTCATTTGGTAGCAGGCTATCCGTTAAGTCGAAAAGAAATCCCACACTGTAGAGGGCGATCGGGAAGTGCACCAGCAGGGGATGCAGACTGTCCAATTGAGGCATGTTAAATTATTCTCGCGGACTGACTAATTGAAGATCATGCCGATCATCGTGACGATGTCGAGAATGTCCAAGGACTCATCGAGATTAACATCGGCTGCACAGAGTTCGTCATCAGTGGGATTATCCATGCCGAGGATGAAATTGATGACGGTAACGATGTCCAGTACATTCAATCCACCGTCAAAATTAACATCTCCATCGGCCAGGCAGGAGGAGCCCTCGGCGGATACCTGCTGTGTTGTGTAAATGTAGTCCCCTGAGGTCATGAAATTACCATTGGCGGCATTGCCTGCTGCATAAAAGGTAATGGGACCGCTGGCTGCGTCGGGTGCTGTCCAGTCAAATTCCCAGGTTGCACTATTGGGTTGACCGTTAAAAGTACCAGCCGAACGATGCTTAAGATAAGTGATACCGTTGCCATTACTGATTTGGGTATACTGGGATTGGGTAACCGCGATGATTCCCCCCTGGCTGTTAGATTCGGTTTTAGCGGCCAGTTCAAAGCCCCAGCGACTGGGACCCATTTGGGAAAGACTTACCGTAAGTGTGTACACATCTCCCGGATAATAGAGGTCGGGAATTCCCTGTATAGAGAGGTTGCCCGGTCCTGAATTCAAAGCATAAGAGCTGTGACAATCCCGGCAGGTGCCTTCTCCGGGCGCACCGGTTTTTCCGTTGGGCGGCCCTCCGGAATAGGCCATTAATTGAGTGGACAGCAGTAAAAAAATGCCAATAACTGGCAGACATGATAATCTCATCTTCATGATTGTACTCCTTTTATTTGCCCTAAATATAGGTATGGCGGCATATTTAATGCTAATGAGATTTGGTCTCACAATATAATGTTATTGTCGGGAGTCCATTAACAGGTGCAAAGCTCACAGAGGGTGATAACTCACTGAGTTCAGATGGATGAATTTTTACCGGGCAATTCCAGTTTGGAGATCAGTACCGGTTCCTGTATAACCTATGGCAAAATGGATATTATTTTGTGACCATTTGCATCTGAAATCGTGAATGTGTATTGGGCAGATTTGAAAATGAACGAATGATATATTCAAAATTAGGGGAAATTGCGGCGGTAGAAACGTTGCACGCAACATTTCTACCGCCGCCGCCGATTCCACTGCAATGAAAGGTCCCAACAGGTTTTCCCGAATCTCCCCCAAACAGGGTTCATTATCATCCGTTATCCGATCATATAAATTAGCGGTCACGAAAATGATAAATGAAAAATGCCCCGATCAATCGTTTTCCTGCCAATCACGTTTTATGACAGTACAAATAGAGCTGAAAAAGAATTATGGAAGGTCAGGAATTATATTTTATACAATCCCAGTAGATGGGACAGGGATGACGAAAATCCAGATGTAGTTGGAGGGTCGGGTTAAAATTCTTCTTCCCAGTAGGGGCAGGCCACCAATTGGTAGTTTCCTCTGTCCACCAGCTGGGGTTTTTCATGGGCGCATTCGGGTTTGGCGATGGGACAGCGATTTCTGAAGCCGCAACCGGAGGGTTTGGCCATGGGTGAGGGAATATCCCCCTGCAGTACCACCCGTTTCTTGTTTTTCATTTTTGGATTCGCCACAGGTACAGCAGAGATGAGCGCACGTGTATAGGGATGTTTGGGGTCGTGATAGACATCATCGGCATCACCGAATTCTACAATATCGCCGAGGTACATGACCACGATTCTATCAGCAATATGTTCTACCACCGACAGGTCGTGAGCGATGAACAGATAGGATAGATCGAATTCATCCTGCAGGTCCATCATCAGGTTTATTACCTGGGCCTGAATGGAGACGTCCAAAGCGGAGACCGGTTCGTCACAGATGATGAGTTCGGGATTCGTGGCAACAGCCCGGGCAATGCCCACACGCTGGCGCTGGCCACCGGAAAATTCATGAGGATATCTCTGGGACTGGGACGGGCGCAGTCCCACCTTTTCCAATAGCCAGGCTACCCGATCGCGAATTTCCCCTTTTGTCATTTTTGTATGGATCAGCAGGGGTTCACTGATGATCTGGGCCACGGTCATGCGCGGGTTCAGGGAGGCATAGGGGTCCTGGAAAATCATCTGCACTTTGGAGCGGTA
>CAZIYQ010000093.1:0-10208 GCA_964543505.1 uncultured bacterium
AATACCGTTTATGATGTTGCTTTTGATCCTGCAGGTCAGAATGCTTATTTGGCAACTGCTAAAGGGATTTCGCAGTTTGATATGTCGCAGATACCACCGGGGTACACACTGGATATTGACGAAACGACTGATTTAATGCCCCAGGGCTATGAACTTGGCTTGCCCTATCCCAATCCTTTCAATCCTGTCACAACAGTCGAATATGTTCTCGTAAGACCTGCAGATGTAAGCATCGCAGTTTATGATCTTCTCGGGCGTGAGGTGGCTCAATTGGTAAATGAACACGAATTTAGCGGTAATTACAAAGTCGAGTGGGACGCAACTCGGTATGCCAGCGGCTTGTACCTGATCAAGATGCAGACAAATGATTTTTCGCAAGTGCGGAAGGTGACATTAGTAAAATAATTAGTTATTAACCACAGCCAAGGATGAGTAAGGGAACCAGAGAGAAAGGATTTATTGACTAAGCTTCATTGATTGTTTCCTTCATGATGACCGTACAGCAGAAAAGTCCACCAGTTTCCGGTGGACTTTTCACATTTATGCTCACAATCAAGGGAGAGCAGCAACAGGATTTTGACACTTTAGCGAATGCGTCAATTGTGGCTTAATTTTTTTTAAAATCTCCGGGGCGGACAGCATAAAAATAAATGATATTGTGGGTGTCATCGAAAAGTATGCGATCCTGTATTCCCTGCCCGGTTTGCGGTGCATAGCAAAGTAGTGTTTCAAGAATAACCACGTTCCACCAATTTTGAATGGCTTGTAATACATCTTTATTTTCAGGTTGATGGAATTCAATTGGCTGCGCCAAATGGAAATTGGTTTTCAGATTACGACGGACGGTGGGATATTGTTTGGTCATAACCCGGACCATGAGATATTCCTCATAGCGTGATCCGGATGAATAACAGAAATTAACTTCACTGGTATAGGCATCCTGAACCCAGCCGCCCCAGACACTGCCAGGCGGGATGCCCCCTGCATCAAGGATGATCATCTGATGCGCTTTATATTTCTGCCACACCTTTTGAATGGATACACCCATCAGCAAAATTATTAAAGCAGCGAAGGCAAAAAGGGTTGTTTTCATGCTATTGGACATTGGGCATCATATTTTTATTCGATTAAGTGATTTGCAGATGAGTCCGTAATCGGCAGGTCTCCTGTCCGCGAGAACGGAGTTTCTGGGAGTGATCTGTTTATTCCTAGCCAGGGCAAGATCGGCTTCAATTATTTTCACTTCAACAGCGCTCTCTGTGGACTGTGCCAATATATCCCCTCCGGGACCGGCGATGGTCGAGCAGCCCGTAAAATGCAGATCCCCTTCATCCCCGCAGCGGTTGGCCATCACCACGTAAAAATGATTTTCTACCGCTCTGACGGGGATAGCTTTTTGGGCCAGATCGGGCAGGACCAGATTGGAGGGGTGACAAATGATATCGGCATTTTTTAAGGCAAGAATTCGCCAGGCTTCCGGGAAAACCCAATCGAAACAGATCAGCAGTCCACTATTGTAATCAGCCACATTAAAAACAGGAAAGCCCAAATCTCCCGGCTCGAAGATATCTTTCTCATTCCAGAACAAGTGCATTTTGCGATATTTGCCCACAATACCATCTGGACTTATCAGTACCGCGGAATTGTAGAGCAGATCACCATCACGTTCATTGACGCCGGCAACGAGATGCAGATGATATTTTTTACAGATTGCCTGCAGCCGATCGATGAAGTTGCTTTTGATGAGAATTTCGGATGAATCCATTGCTTCATCTCTGGAACTAAAGTTATACCCGGAGCTGCACAGTTCGGGCAGAACGATCAAATCAGCGTCCTGAAAATCGGGTGCCATAGTCTCAATCATCCCTGCATTTTTTTGGGGATCCCCCAGAACCGGTGCAAATTGGGCATAACCTATTTTAATCATTCAATTGCTCCTCACTGGTATTTTCTAAAAAGACCACCGTTGCTCCCCAACTCCCCCGTCCTTCACCTGCGAGTTTATAAGACAATACCTCCGGAATTCTGTCGAGTGCGGCATGTACAATCCGGCGAAGTTGCCCCGTCCCTTTCCCATGAATTATTCTTATCTCAAAAATGTTTTTATTCAAGCATTCCTGGATATATTCAGGCACGAGACTTTTCACGTCCCGGGGTTGGAAGGTATGTAAATCGAGCTCACTCCCGATGGGGAATTCAAAGATGTCACCGGATGTTAATGGGGCATTCATCTGCTGATTTTATAGGGATCAGGAACGATTTTAAAAGGATCATCACTCTTCATATATGGGGTTAATATTTTTATAAAGAACTATTGCTATATTCCTGATTACAGAATACTACTAGAATTGTACAAAATATAATCAGGCAAATCCTGTATGACCGGTAATATCCAGAATGTCAATCCCGAATTGCTTGGCGGCCTGTTCCCATTTTTGGTTGTCCGGTATTTCAAAAATTATTTGGGGTGTAGCCGGCATAACAAGCCAGTCCCCATTTTCAAATTCACGCTCGAGTTGATGATCACCCCAACCTGCATATCCGAATGAGCAACGATACGATAACGGACCGTTCCCCTCAATGAGATCGTCGATAATTAAGGGGTTTGTAGTCAGCCGCATATCTCCGGTTAATTCCGATGTTCCGGAGGTCTTGTAATCTTTGCTGTGCAGGAACATTCCCTGATTCTGCCCAACGGGTCCCCCAAAAAATAAATCCGGTCTGGGTTTGATTAGACTCATACGAGTTTGGATCAGGATGTCGCTCACACTGGCGGATGGCAAGGGTTTATTGACAATTACTCCTAAAGCCCCTTTGTCATTGTGTTCAAAAATATAAACCAGACTTTTGGCAAAATTAGGATCTGTCAAGTGGGGCATTGCGATAAGAAATTTGTTAGAGAATTCAGTCATAAACCGTGTAGAATTTAACGATGAAAAGCGATACTAAACATGTTGAAATGTACTTTGATTACAAATTAACTCGGGCTACTTTCGTTGAAAGACCGAATCGTTTCCTGACCATCGTCAGGCTTGGGGAAGAGCTTGTGACAAGCCATCTGCCCGATCCGGGACGCTTACGGGAACTCCTGATCCCCGGTGCCAGTGTCCTGTTGAAACGGGAAGACGGTCCGAATCGCAAGACGAAGTATTCCACACAGGCAGTCTATCAGGGGGAAACCCTGATCTCGCTGAATACGCTACTGCCCAATCGTTTTGTGGAGTACCTGCTGCAGAGGAAATATCTGGCGGATTTCTCCGATTGGAGCATCCTGAAAAGGGAAGCTGTTGCAAGACATTCGGGTAAAGGGAAGAAAAACTCCAGCCGATTTGATTTTTTACTGGAAAATTCACGGGGCGAAAAATTGTGGCTGGAGGTGAAGTCCGTCACTTTTGTCGAAAATGGAATTGCCCGCTTCCCGGATGCCGTCAGCGAAAGGGGTGCCCGTCATTTGCGGCACCTATCCGAGCTGTCCCTGGCGGGTGAACACTGTGCTGTCTTGTTTTTGGTTCAGCGGAATGATGCTATCCTGTTTACTCCCTATTGGGAAAGAGACCCGCTTCTCGGCGAAGCCCTTGTGCAGGCACAGGCACAGGGTGTAAAGATACACGTACTCAGTGCCGAAGTAACTCCCGAAAAAATAAGCTATCAGGGCAAGCTGCCATTTGAACTGGGGAGAGGGTGATGCTTTAGAGCTTGTGCAGCCTCTGTGGTTGTGCCGAAATTTTGCCTGTTGTATGCGTAAAAATCCGTTCATAAAATGGTCTGTTAATTTATTGGGAATGTGGCTCCTGTTAAGCTGCGCAGCCGAAGCGCCTGCATCAGGGGGGCCGGAGGACACAAAAAGTCCCCTACTTTTATTGGTTGTACCCGCCAACGAAACCGCTTCGCTACCCTTAGATGCAAGGATAACCCTCAAATTCGATGAAGCGATTGATCCGCTCTCCGTGCCCGCAGCAGTCCATATTGACCCTGATATTCCTGTCACGGTGAAGTCTCGAAGGAATATCATCACGATTGACGCTGTGAACAGCTGGCCCAAAAATTCTCTGATTCGAATTGATTTAACCCGATCCATCCGTGATTATCGGAATAACGAATTAGAAACTCCCATCCAACTTATTTACTCAACAGGGGTGTCGATCCCGGGGGCTTCAATCTCCGGTAAATTGCAGGGGATTGACCCTGATAAAAAAGTTGAGCTAGGTTTGTATCGCTATCCAATTAGTGATACTGCACAATATACCAGGAAAATCGAGGCTTCGAGGGATGGGCACTGGAAATTCGATCATTTGCCTGAAGGGAATTTTCTCGTTGGTGCCCTCGAGGGAGAGTTGTCCGATTTTGGGAAAGATTACCGAAAGCAGCGCTATGGATTATTGAGCAGGGATTACATTTCACTTGCCGATACCACTAGCGTGATGGATTTGCAATTACTGCTGGGTGATCCTCTTGAAAGACTCAATATTAAATCTATTGATTTCCAAAATGAGGATTACATCACGCTCAGTCTCAGTGATGGCAGTGAAGAATCATTTTCACTTCAGGAATACTTTGGCAGGCCAAGCCGATTTGCTCCCGGAGATACGGTTGTGTTAAGCCTTGATCGTACCAATCGCCTTGAAAGCTACACAATGTCCCCCTATTCTTTCGTCATACCGGCCATTACAGATACGCTTCCTCCTACTGTAGTGGATCATTTCTTCCAGGGGTATTATTACCATATCAATTTCTCCGAATCTGTTTTGAATGTCAATGACAGCACTTATACAATGCCTCTTTTCGTTGAGGGGATCATTGATACTGAAAAAACCATTTATTACTCAAAATGGCTGAACCACCACAGCCTCGAGATTTCAGACATCAGGCCTGAAACAGAAAGTCTGCAGCTAAAGGGGGCAGAGTTTATGGATAGCAACGAGAATTTCATGGCAGATTCAATCGTTACCCTTAAATTGGACTGGCGGGCATATCCCAAACATCTTCCCACCGGTGACATTCTTGGCAATGTCCGTTACAGAGGGCAAAATCCACTGGTGGTTTCGGCAACAGACCTCCACTCTGACAGTACCTATTATACTGAACCGGTGATGGGCAAATATGCCATAAAGCTTCTGCCTCCGGGTGAATACAAAGTGCAAGCCTATGAGAAATTGAATAAAATACATCCATCAATCTATTTTTCAGGATTGTGGTCACCCTATCAACCGAGTGCCCGCATCGTGGAATATCCTGACACAGTTGAAGTACGTGCGCGTTGGTCCGTTGAAGAGATTGACATGGAATTTTAGATGAACAAGTTCAATAAATATTACCAGGATTAATATGATTCATGTCATTTTAGCCGGAGGATCAGGCACACGATTCTGGCCCTATAGCCGCAGAGAAAAACCAAAGCAATTGCTGTCGATTTTGGGTGAGAAATCGATGATAAGAATGACCTATGAACGATTGTCAGGTATCTCGCCGGATGACCAGGTCTATGTGGTTGCTTCAGATACGCTCTGCAAGTTGGTGCAGGTTGAAATTCCTGAATTACCCGCCAATAATTTTATCGTGGAACCATCAGGTAAAAATACAGCTCCTGCCATCGCTCTTGCGGCCCTTCACATTTCTAAAAAACCTGATGATATAATGGGAATCTACCCGGCGGATCATCTTATCCGTGATACAGAGACATTTTATAAAGCAGTGAAGCTGGCCGAAAAACAGGTTCGATCGACTCCTTCGCTGGTGACCATGGGTATTCTGCCGACCTACCCGGCAACCGGCTATGGCTATATCCAATTTAGTGAAAACGAGCAGGGGATAACTCCCAATATCCACAAGGTTAAGACATTCAAAGAGAAACCCGAAAGCGATACGGCAAAAGGATTCCTTGCAAGTGGAGACTACTTATGGAATTCGGGGATGTTTGTCTGGAGGGCCGGAGTAATTATCGAGTCAATAAAATCCTTAATGCCCCAACTTTATGCGGTAATCGAACGCATTGGCGCGGTGCTGGGTACGGATCGTTATGAGGCAGTGCTGAAACAAGAATGGCAAAACATACAGCCCGAAAGTATTGATTATGGCGTATTGGAGAAATCAGAAAATGTTTATACGGTTAGTACAGAATTTGGCTGGAACGATCTGGGCTCTTGGAAATCGCTGTTTGATGAGCTTGACGGTGACGCAAATCAAAATGTTTTGAGAGGCCTCGTCAGTGTGCTCGATACCAAGAATTCTTTAGTTTTCAGTCCTGATCAACTGACGGCGATTGTAGGAATGGATGGTGTTGCGGTGATCAACGTAAATGGTGTCACACTTGTCATGCCATTGGAGAAAGCAGAAAGAGTTAAAGAGATCGTATCCTTGCTGGATAAAGAAGACCGCAGAGCAGAATTCTTGTGAAACCCAGCCAGCAATATCAGGAATTTGAGCGTTTAGCTGAAATGTTAGGAATTCGAATCGTCAGTGGGAAAGGTAATTTTTCCGGGGACTATTGTCTTGTTGAAAAGGATAAATACATTGTGCTTAACAAAAATAAACCCCTCGAACAGAGATTGAAGCGTTTTGCAGTTGCCTTCTCAAAACTGGATTTGACCAATATATATATAAAACCTGCGATCCGAAAACTCATTGATAATGAGCGCGAGTTGAGTCTTTTCCAGTAGTCAGAATTACTTGTTTTCAGGGCGTAGGATTGGTTAATTTTTCGCCCTTGCAATTCCGGGAAATTAGTATGATTGGATCATCCAAACAGGATATAAAATCGGGCAGATATTTTAGCCTGGTCCCTTCTTTAGGACCGGGCAAATACTTTATTAGAAATTTGAATCCGGCGGATTGTGCCGGATTTTTGTAATTAACAAAGGACTCACATGAAAGATTATTCAACAAAAAACATCATTAATTTTGCAATCGTCGGGCATTCCACTACCGGGAAAACAACCCTGATGGAAGCGATGGCATTCAATGCCGGTCTGATTCAACGGATGGGAACTATTGAAGAAGGCAGTACGATTTCCGACTACCGGGATTATGAAATTGAGAGGGGACAATCCATCACATCTACCCTGATTAATTTTGAATGGCTTGAAAAAAAATTAAATATCATTGACACCCCCGGATCTCTGGAGTTTCAAGGTGAATCCAAGGCTGCTTTGCGCGCGGTTGACTTTGCCGCTATTGCGATCAGTGCCACAAATGGAATTGAAGTCGGTACTGAATTAAGTTGGGAATATTGCACAAAAGATTATCATTTGCCCCGAGTCATCATCATTAATCTGGCCGATCGAGATAGTGTCGATTTTGATAAAGTAATCGGTCAAATCAAGGAAAGATTCGGCAATAAAGCCGTTCCAATCACAATTCCCATGAACCATGGGGAGGGTTTTAATCAGCTTGCAGATGTGTTGCGCAAGGAAATCTACACTTATCAAACCGATGGATCCGGGAATTATTCAGAAAGCTCACCTGATGGCGAATGGGCAGCGAAGCTTAAGGAACTTCATGGTGAATTGATTGAAGTAATCGCTGAATCAGATGATACATTGCTTGAGAAATTTTTTGAAAAAGACTCCCTCACCGAAGAAGAACTGAGGGGTGGTATTCATGGTGCACTGCTGTCGGGGGATCTAATCCCGATATTTACTGTTTCTTCAAAAAATAACATTGGTGTAAAGCGGTTTATGGATGTCATTGCCCGTTACGCACCCTGCGCTGGCGATTTTTCGGAAGTCAAAGGTGTGAAATACGGTACGGATGAAGAGCTTTCTCTTTCCACGTCCGAGACCAGTCCTGCTTCTGCATTTGTCTTTAAAACCGTCAGTGAATCCCATGTCGGTGAGATGTCTTTTTTCAGGGTTTACTCGGGGACTGTCAATTCCGGGGATGAATTGAAAAACGTGAATTGTAATTCAGATGAGAGGATGCGGCAAATTTATTTTGTCAGTGGTAAAGATCGTAAAGATGCCAGTAAGTTGATCGCAGGAGACATTGGTGCTGCCCTGAAGTTAAAAAATACACATACTGGCGATACGCTGACCGATCCTAAAACCTCTATAGAACTGCCAAAAATTCTGTTTCCTCAAGCTATTATTCGCATGGCGATAGCTCCAAAATCACGGGGAGATGAAGATAAAATGTCTGAAGGATTATCACTTCTTCACGAGGAGGACCCGACTTTCAATTTCAACTTTGACGGCGAAATAAAACAAACTGTTATTTCGGGTCAGGGTGAACTGCATTTTGATATCATATTAAAAAAACTGAAAGCAAGATATGGAGTTGAGCTGGAATTGTTTCCGCCAAAAGTACCATATCGCGAAACGATTACCTCGAAATCTGAAGCAAAGTATCGACATAAAAAACAATCAGGTGGTGCTGGTCAGTTTGCAGAAGTTTGGATGAGGATAGAACCCAAACACAGAGGAGAAGGTGTCGAATTTACCAATTCGCTTGTTGGGCAAAACGTTGACAGAACTTTTGTGCCGTCGGTTGAGAAGGGGGTCAATGCTCTCTGTAATGAAGGAATTATTGCCGGCTGCCACGTCGTTGATCTGAAAGTTGATTTCTTTGATGGCAAAATGCATCCCGTCGATTCGAATGACATGTCATTTCAGATTGCCGGTAAACACGCCTTTAAGGATTGTTTCTTGACTGCAAAACCCAAATTACTGGAACCCATTTACACACTTAAAGCAAAAATTCCCGAATCGTCTATGGGTGATGTAATGGGAGATATTTCTCAGCGCAGGGGTAAAGTATTAGGCATGGATTCAGATGGTCATTTTCAGATTATTTCCGCTGAAGTGCCACTTGCGAATCTGCAGGGCTATTCAACATCGTTACGTTCAATCACACAGGGCAGAGGAATGTTCACCCTCGAATTTTCCCACTATGAGGATCTGCCGCATTCAGAGACTGAAAAAGTTGTCGCAGCATATCAAAAAGCACGTGAAGAAGGGAAAAAATAATAATTCCAGGTCTCAAAAAAATGGAAATTATCTGAAATTGGATCGACTCTGGGCTCCCTGGCGCATGGAATATATCCGAACTCCAAAAGAGGGTGAAGCTGGTTGTATTTTTTGTGATAAATCCAAATCAGCAAACGACAAAGAAAATCTGGTAGTATTCAGGGGAGAGCACAGCTTTGCCCTGATGAATCTGTATCCCTACAACAATGGGCATCTGCTAATTGCACCCTTCGATCATGAAGCAGAATTTGATAGGTTAGCACCCGGTACACAAGTTGAGATGATGCAGGTTGCATCCCGCGCGATGAGAATTATGCGCAGGGTGTTACGGGCAGAAGGATTCAATTTTGGTGCAAATTTCGGTGAAGCAGCAGGTGCAGGGATCAAAGAGCATGTGCATCTGCATATTGTTCCTCGCTGGAAAGGGGACACAAATTTTATGCCAATTATCGGGCATAATAAAGTTCAAGTGGATGGCCTGTCAGAAACCTGCATGCTCTTAAAAAAAGAATTCAGTAAAGAATAAAACATTTTCCCAGTTTAGGGAACCGCACTAAATTTGCCCGCTTTGTTGTATGGTTTATTTGGTGGAGACAAAGTCATATTGATCCGGTATAGCTCAGTTGGTCAGAGCAGTGGACTGTTAATCCACGTGTCGCTGGTTCGAGTCCAGCTACCGGAGCTAAAAAACCCCTCGTTTTGCGAGGGGTTTTTAGTTAAAAATGAAAAGTTAAAAGTTAAAAGTTGAATCACCGCCAGTCCGTTGGGAAAACAGCCACCACTCTGTAATAGTATACAAAATTGAGACGGGTAATACGATGTTATTTCAGTGGTAATTTGTTTTTATTAGGCAGTGACTAAAATTATTCAATCCACGTGTTTTACCCAATAAGCACTAATGAACACCATTGAGTAGTCAAAAAACCGGATACGGGTGGGATACGGATATTTATTACTTAGCCCAGGTTTACCGCATTCTATATATAAGTCTAATGGTATAGTGCTTCGGTTTAAACCATGGCTGATCCCATAGGGCGTTTCTCCCGTGCTGACCTGTGTCCACACTGTTGAGAATAAAACCATTATTCCTACGAACAAATATGATTGTTTCATTTTCTTATCCTTTCGGTTTTTGTTTTTACTTTCTGTTTTTAACCGAAAGAAAATCAGATGTACATTTGAAACAAATCCCACGGGGGTGTACAGTATTTTGTGTAAACAGCATTTTACAGGTATTGTTCAATTCGT
>CAZIYQ010000094.1:0-10201 GCA_964543505.1 uncultured bacterium
GGATACCGATTTGAAAGGCACTCCCAAACCATTTATGCAGTGATAGAAAATGCCTTTGCCAGAGTCAAAAAGTTCCAAACCCCCGCCTTCGGTCGCTATCCATAGACGTCCTTCTGAATCCTCAGCAATATCCCAGATTTTATTATTAATTAAACTCGTTGAATCATCGGGTACATTACCATAACAAATGAATTTTCCACTGTTGGGGTCAAACTGTGCAAGTCCGTTTCCGGCAGTCCCTATCCACATTTTATTCATAGAATCCGTAAAAATCTTGAAGATTTCATCCCCGGGGATACTCTCGGAATTTTCTGTGTCATGGTGGTAAATTCTGAATTCGTACCCATCGTAACGGTTCAATCCATCTGCCGTTCCGAACCACATGAAACCCTGGTCATCCTGAAGGATTGTGTAAACAGTGGATTGTGATAAGCCATCCTCTACAGAAAGATGATCAAATCGGTGTCCCCTTCCTGAATCCGCAGTTAAGACGATGATGAAAAACCATGGGAGACAAGCAATAGTCCTTGTCAGGGTAGAGAGCAGTCTCATATTTTTAGTATGTCTATGTTTAAATTCATTTATGAGAAATTTTAAATTACCATAATGATAAGCCCTAAATATTACAGATAGATGGGGGTTCTAAAAAAGCACGGAATCAATTCCCTGACGATGTGGCTGATCAATACTTCAGGAAAGGCGCGATCGGGTGGGTTATCTGCTGAATAGTGACAGAAAACAGGTTGGAAATAGGATCATTAAGAGCTTATACCGCCCCGAGGTTCTCTACTTTTTCATCAGGGCTGTCAGGAATTAAAACACGCATTGTTGTGCCGAGACCCACTTCACTATCGATTTCCAGTTCCCCTTTAAATTCTTTGACAATTCCGCTAACGATGGATAAACCGAGACCGGTACCATCTGACTTTTTGGTCGTATAAAAGGGTTCTCGACAGTTCTTCAGAGTATCCTCATTCATACCAATCCCATTGTCGCTTACTTCCAGGATGACTTTTCCCTGTTGGGCGTTGGAGTACAATTTGAGCTCTATTTTCGCTTTGTAATCGGCGGATTCCATCTCCGCCCTCTTTTCGACGGCGTATCTTGCATTGGTCATGAAATTAATAATGATCTGTTCAAAGCGCTGAGGGTTAATCTGCATTTTTGGAATAACGTCGGCATAATTGGTCTCAAGCTCGATGTTATGGTTGAGAAATTGCTTCTTAAAAAACATCAAACTTTTCTCGATGGGGTCAATAAGGTCCACATCGCCGTTCATTTTATATTCGACTTTGGAAAAATCACGCATGTTTTCAATGATCTCAGAAGCTCTGTCAACCTCTTCGATGATGACTTCAAGATCTTCTTTCAGTTCAGGATCAAGCCCATCCTTTTTTTTAGACATAATCTGGAGAATTTGGGCTTGAGACTGAATGATGGCTAGCGGTTGATTCAATTCGTGGGCAACTCCTGCGGCAAGTTCTCCCAAGGAAGCCAGCCTTCCTGAATGGATCAGTTGATTTTGTTTTTCCTGCAATTCTTGCTGGATGGCCTTCATGGGGGTAACATCACTCAAGAAAGTAAAAAAGGTCTTCTTTTGCTGATCTTCACCCGTTTGTTGGAGATGGGTGGACTCATTGACCCACCGGCTGTCGTTTACTCCCGTAATGATTCTGTACTCCTGCTCCCAATATTCTAATCCGGCTTCCATATTTTCTGCCATAGTTTGAGCAGCACGCTCTCTGTCTTCCGGATGAATAATGTCCAGCAATTCAATTTCACCTGACAGCAGCGAATCACCTTTTGCGCCAAATTGAACAATATTGGGGGATACATAGGTGGTCGAGGGAGCATTGTCTCCTTCTGTTTCAGTGATCAATAAAATTACAGATCCCTGCTCTAAAACTTCATGGCCTGACTTGGCAAGTGTCTTGAATTTGTCCACTATCTGATGGTCACGTGACATCAGGGAATCAAGACGTTTACGATAGTGCCGAATCTTTTCTTCGAGCGACTTATATTGGGTAATCTCCAGCATTATCCCGTATATACGGACGACCTTGCCCTGCCAATCCCTGATCGTATTCCCTTGCACAGAGATATATTTAATGCTACCCGATTTGTCGGTTATGCCGTGTTCAATATGATAGTTTTTCCCCATCTCAAGGCAGGCTGATATATGATTTTTTACTTTTTGGCGATCTTCATCAGGAATCATATCAGTATATTCCTGAAAAGAGCCACTCATTGTACCCGGCTTGACTTCGAATATCTTTTCTGCATGTGGGGAGAGATGCAGTTTATCCACTTCGACATCCCAATCCCAATAACCAACATGAGTAGCATTTTGAACCATGGAATAGTGGTCCTTTGCCAGTCTCTGTTCGGCTTCCTGCGTTACCGCAGCACTTATATCACGGATGATCAATTGAATGGAGGGGACATTGTCAAAGAAAACAGGGCTACCGGCGAGCTCAACATCGAGAACTGTCCCATTTTTCCGTACGAATTTCTCACGATGAAACTTCAATGCCGTATCCAAAAGTTCATAATAGACCTGATCCTTAAATATTTTATGATAATCAGGATGGATATAATCCAATATTCTTTTCCCAATGAGCTCTTCTTTTGTGTGGACGCCGAAGACATTCTTTGCAGCATTATTAACGAAGCTAATTTTCCCCTCATGATGTACAACTACAGTATCCGTACAGATGTCGAGCAAATTTGCGAAACTCTCACCCCCTGCGGCGGGGGCCTCCATACGATTCGAATCAGCCGTGGAAATTTCCTGCTTGTTCATAAAGCCTTCTATAAACAAAAGCTTATCATCATGAAATACGGGGTTCCCAACATCCCGAACCCATTGCCAGCTGCCGTTTTTATCGTGGATGCGGTACGATATGCTAAATGAGGATTGACTTTCAATGGCACTTTGTATTTTGCTCATGGCTGCATCCAGTTCATCAGGATGGATCAACTCAGTGAGAGTAATTGTGCCATTCATAAACTCGTTATGCCTGAAACCGGTCAGTTCGCTAATTGAATCCCCCAGAAAAAGTGGGCTTTGATATTCATCATTTTTCCGCAAATAAATTGTCGCAGGAAAACTTTGTGTAAGAAGTTTGAATTTATCTTCGCTGTCATGAAGTTTTTTTTCTGTATTGTGAACCGTCATCGCCAGGCGGATGTTGGCGTATAATTCCCTTTCGATGAAAGGTTTGAACAAATAGCCGTAACAATCGGATATACCCACATATTTCAGGATGTCGATTTCATCCCGCTCCGTCAGGAAGATCACGGGTATATCGTATTCGGAATGAATATGTTCATAGACCTCGATCCCATCGAGACTGCCCTGCAGCACCAATCCCAGTACAACAAGATCGGGATCAAAACTTTCGATGAATCGGAGCCCCTCTTCGCCTGAATGAGTGATGCGGGGCGGAGCGAATCCACAGCTCTTCAGCATCTGCCGGATGTCGTTGATCACGAAGTCATCATTTTCGATGACCAGGATTTTAATATTTTCAGTTACTGTTGGCAAAGCTTATTTCACTTCTCAATATTTTGGAGGTGGGGAGAGCTAAATTTGGTTCCAAACCTGCTGTGCCTGCTCTGCTGTAAAACCATGATTTTTCAGATATTTCTGCCTTCGCAAATCCCTATTCTTGCAGGAATTGATATATCGTTAATTCTATTGATATTACTCAAGCGGTGAGTGAGCACATTTCCAAAATATTTCATAGTCTAATTTAGGTGGAGTCAGAAATATTCGCAATGCTTTTTTACGGATTTTAAAAATATTTAGTCAAAAATGACAATGAAACCGGGGGAATTTTCTTATAGATCTTTTGGCGTCAGGAATTGTCGCATTTCGTCCCTCAGTTGATTTTTCAGGTGGTCGCTGCACCAGGCGGCTTCAATGCTGTTAAAGGCCAGCATTTCAAGTTCGGGAAGGGTCATCTTCAAACTCTTGTGCAGAGATTCAAATTCAGTAGCCAGACTGGTGTTGAACATTTTGGGGTCATCTGTATTCACAGTCACGACAATTCCCTGGCGCAGAAACTCCCGGATGGGATGGTCTTCCAATCGATGGATGCAGCGGGTACGTAAATTTGAAATGGGACACATCTCAAGAGGAATTTTTAAGTCTGCCAACATTTCCATCAACTGCGGATCTTTCGCAGCATTAAGACCATGACCGATACGTTCAACTTTTAAGTCCACGAGAGCGCTCCTGACACTCGCTGCTCCGTCCGCTTCTCCTGCATGAGCAGTGGTGTGAAAGCCAAGGGCTCTGGCCCTGTCAAAAACTTTTTCGTAGGGTGCCGCCGGGAATTCCACTTCAGATCCGCCTAAGCCAATTCCAATAACACCCAAAGCTTTGACCTCTGCAATTTGCTCCAGCCATAAGCTGCCCTTTTCGGGTCCGAAATCCCTTACGAGATCTGCGATCAAGTTAACCCGAATCCTGTCAGCGTTGAGCTCCAGACCTGCATGAAGCGCTTCAGTCAGCAGGCAGGGGTCAAGACCATGGCGCACAAAATCACCAGGGGAGTAGAAGGCTTCAACATAATGGATATTCTGATTGGCAAGGTCTGATGAGACTGCTTCGCCTATCAAACGAAAATCTTCATATTCTCGCAGAAATCCATTTTTCCAGATCCAGGTATTGATGAAATTTGTAAAATTGGTGTATCGAAATTTGTTTTGAAGATCTTGAAAATTCCATATGTCAGGATCACCACCATATTTCCGGATCAATTCCCACAATGTTCGTAGGGGAATGGCTCCTTCCAAATGTAAATGGAGCTCAGTTTTGGGCATTGCTTCAAGCTGGCCTCTCAGAGCGTTATCTTTACTGGGTGCCTCTTTGTGTGGTGTCTTATTCAAATTAATATTTGTGAGATTCACACCTGGCTTTAAGGCGGTTCGTACTCATAGTAATGGGCCGAGAATTTGTTATTTGCTCTTGTCAGGAAATCCCGGCTCTTGTGAATTGGCGGTAGTATCTTGATCCCTGCCACTATCACCTGCAAGATATCTTTCAATCACTAACACTCCCCGTTTTCTATCTTCTTCGAGGATTTGAATGGTGATGGGTCCGGACAGAAGATTGTAGCCAGTTCCCAAAACGCCCGCTCCGAACAGGCTTTGGGTTTGAATGTTTGTTACCGAAAACCGGATTCCCTCTGCTTCGAGTAAAGAAGAGATAATTGCCATTTCGGCTTCGTCCTGTGGTTTGTAGAGTGTGATCAGTTTGCTGTTGGGGTACTGTTTCATTATTTGAAGATTTTCCCAAGAAGGTTGACAAAGAAGCGTTTGATTTTCCGGTCGGTTCCGTAATTCAGATTTAAATCCCGTCTGATTGAGTAGCGAAAACGGGTTTCTTTTGCTAAAGGTCTCTTCAGTATGTACAATCTGTATTGATCCGTTCTGCTTTTGAGAAGTACATCCATGGACTGCTGATTAGAATAGGGAATCAAGACGGATTTAAGTTTTTCAGCACTGGCAGCTTTCATTAAATAGCAAAAAGTCCCTGCGTTGATGCCCTTGCGGAGTACGATTGGAGCTTTCAAGAGATTGGCGGATACGAATTCGCCTGTTCTTTTGTGACAGGCGAGACGAATTACATCCCAATCAGAAGGCACTTCATCCCAGGATATATTCTTCAATTGTATCAAAAAATCGGGAATCAGTTCTGCATCATCTTCACAAATCAAGGCAATTTCGACAGATGCATCGGCGGCTATTTTCTCCCAAAGAACGACATGGCTTAAAAGGCATCCGAGACTGCCGGGCATTTTCAGCTTGAAATCCTGGGTCAAGTAGCCATTCTGCTGCCAGTCCATCGTGTCGATCGATGCGCCATTCACAGCAGGGAAGAGCTCAGCACTGACACCCGCACGCCGGCAATTTCTGAAAAACCGCCTTAATCGATCGGGGCTTTTTTCTGCTACACAAATGACATAAGCTTTATTAAAATGCATGAGTTTCCAATTATTACTGCCGTGAAATATATCTGCATTTGCAGGTAGCCCAAAATGATTTAAGTGGATGATTGTAGGACAAATTCCTACAGGATCGTGGGAATATTCCTTATTTCTACTGTGTACACGAACCTGATAGATTTGCACTCGCGAAACTTGCAAAATTACGCAAATTCAGCGACGGACTGCTTAAGATCAGGAGATTAACAGTTGAACCTTACCATCACAATGAGGAGATAGAAAATGAAGCAATTTATGAAGATGATTCTTGCACTGTTCTTTATGGCTGTCCTGGCCATGAGCCAAAATGCAGTAATAAGTTTCAATAATTATGATCAGGTTGGCGGGACATTTGAAGTGTGGTTGAATTCAGATGCCAATGTAGCCGGATTTCAATTTAATGTGGATGGGGTTACCCCCCTTTCAGCATCAGGAGGTGTGGCCGACTTGGGCTGGATGGTCACCATGAGCGGGAATTTGGTGCTGGGGGTTGATCTTAGCGGATCGAACCTGCTACCCGGAGATAACCTTTTAACCGTTATTACTTTTGTACCTCCGGCAGTGGGTCAGATATGCCCGGCCGGTGGTGTAATTTCCGGGGCTTCTGGTCAGCAGTTTTCCCTGACCTACGGACCCTGCCTCGGGAACAGTTGTGATGACCCTGCTGCCTGTAATTACCTCGCAACAGAGAGTTGTATCTACCCCACCGGCTGTAATGGCTGGTGCCCTGCAGATCCCGGTCAACCCGATTTACCCGATTGCAATGGTGACTGCGGAGGCAGTGCTTTCGAGGATGCCTGTGGCTGCGTTGAAGGTGCAACGGGTCTGACAGCCGGTTGGTGCATGGGTTGTACGGACCCTGCTGCGGTAAATTATGATCCTCTTTACACGATTGATGATGGCAGCTGTACCTATTCGAATGCTCCTCAAAATCTCATCGCAGTTGGTGGAGACCAGAGCATTCAGCTCAGTTGGGATGCTCCCCTTGTCCGCAGTGATGTAGAGTATTCGATCACCGGATATGATTCCGGCACAGGCCAACTGGAAATCTCCATGACCAATCTCGTCCCCGTGGGCGGTTTCCAGTTCACAATTATCTCCAGCTTTCCAGATTTTGCGGTCTCCGGTGCTTCCGGCGGCATTGCCGGTGCCGCAGGCTATATCCTGGCAACCAATGCAACCGGTCTTGTGTTAGGTTTTTCAATGGTGGGGACAGACCTCCCTGCCGGCACTGCAGTCCTCTGTTATGTTGACGTGAGCTTTACCGGTTCCGACGGCTCTTTCGATTTTACAGACCCTCATGCCTCTGATAGCTCGGGTCTGGTATTGAGTGTTACTACCGGACCTCCATTTTATATCGGGCAGAGTCAGACCAGTTATATCCTCTATCGTGACGGCGTTTTTCTGGCAGACGGTATTACCGGAACTACCTATCTGGATGCGCCACTTGGCTACTCCGAAAGCTATTGTTACACTGTCACAGCCCTAAATGGCGGGGTAGAGACCGGTCCTTCAAACGAAGCCTGTGCTACAACCGATGCTTTAAATGTCGTGTATGGCTGTATGGATGCCAGCGCTTGTAATTTTGATGCTACTGCGACTCAGGATGACGGCAGTTGTATCTATGCCGAATCCTACTGGCCAGATGCCGACGCTGATGGCTGGGGGGCTGGAGCTTCAGCCGATTACTGCCCGCAAGACGCTCCGGTCGATTGGGTGACCAATGACAGCGATAACTGCCCTGACACCTATAACCCGGGCCAGGCAGACGGCGACAGCAACGGTATTGGTGATGTCTGTCAGACAGGTTGTACGGACCCTGGCGCCATGAATTACGACCCCTTTGCGGGAGTTGATGACGGTTCCTGCTCATATTCACAGTCCCTCTTATTAAGTCTTGGCAATCTGGATGAACAGGCCCAGACCATCGAGGTCCTCATTGACAATCCCGGACCGCTTGGAATAACCGGGATTGAATTTTACCTAAGTGGTGCGGATCTGTCGGGAGGGTCAGGCGGTATGGCAGGGGCTTATGGCTTGGCTGTATCGGCAGCCGGTACCCACGTTGTTGGATTTTCTTTCAGCAATACCGTGATCCCGCCTGGCAGCGGAGTGCTTACCGTATTAAGTTATAACAGCCTCACTTCCAATTCACTGTGTCTTAACAGTGCTGTATTTACGGGTCCGGCACCTGATTTTTCTGTGATCGATGTTACCTATGGCCCCTGCATCGTTTTTGGCTGTACCGATAGTTTTGCCGATAATTTTAACCCCGATGCTACTCTGGACGACGGCAGTTGTCAATATCTGTTAGAGCATTTCATCGTCAATACTCCCGATACAGGGGTTTGGCAGCTCATTGTCCTGGGGAATTCCATCACAGGTTTACAGCCTGGGGATGAAGTGGGCTTTTTTGATGCGGATGCCCTGATAAATTCGGGGGATTGCTCTAACCAGCACGGTGAACTTCTGGTGGGAGCCGGTGTTTGGAATGGCAGTCAGGTGAATGTTTCCTGCATTGGCTCGCTGGATAACTGCGGCATTGGCGGATTACAATTCCCGGGTTATGTGGAAGGTCATTCTGTGGTCATCAAGGTCTATCGCCCATCTCTCGTTGCTGAGTATTCAGCAACGGCGGACTACTCAGCAGGGACAGGAACTTTTGGTGATCTATTTATGGCCATCGATGAGGTTTTTGTTGAAATTCCCGGCTGCATCGATCCTGCATCCTGTACTTATGATGAAACGGCCACTGTAGATGATGGCAGTTGCCTGTATAACGATTGTACCGGAACTTGCGGTGGAACCTATGTCGTGGATGACTGTGGCGATTGTGTGGATCCGGTAGATTTCAACAGCGCGATGGACTGCGCCGGTGTCTGCTATGGCGATCATGTGATTGACGATTGCTCCGACTGTGTCGTACCCGATCAATTTAATGCAGCCATGGATTGCGCCGGTGTCTGTGATGGTGATCACGTGGTTGATGATTGCGCCGACTGCGTCGTACCCGATCAATTTAATGCAGCCATGGATTGCGCCGGTGTCTGCGATGGCGATCACGTGGTTGATGATTGCTCCGACTGCGTCGTACCCGATCAATTTAATGCAGCCATGGACTGCGCCGGTGTCTGCTATGGCGATCATGTGATTGACGATTGCTCCGACTGTGTTGAGCCTGCCAATTTCAACGATGCCATGGATTGCGCCGGTGTCTGTGACGGCGATCATGTGATTGATGATTGCTCCTACTGTGTTGAGCCTGCCAATTTCAACGATGCAATGGACTGTGCCGGTGTATGTGACGGCGATCATGTGGTTGATGATTGCTCTTACTGTGTTGAGCCTGCCAATTTCAACGATGCCATGGACTGTGCCGGTGTATGTGACGGCGATCACGTGGTTGATGATTGCGATGACTGCGTCGATCCCGGCGATTTTAATGCGGCCATGGACTGTGCCGGTGTCTGCGACGGAATTTTTGTAGTGGATGATTGCGATGACTGCGTCGATCCCGGCGATTTTAATGCGGCTATGGACTGTGCCGGTGTCTGCGATGGAAATCATGTGATTGATGATTGTGTGGACTGTGTTGAACCCGATCAATTTAATGCAGCCATGGACTGCGCCGGTGTCTGTGACGGCAGCTCATCGGTGGACGATTGCGGTGTCTGTGACGATGACCCGGGTAATGACAATGCCTGTTTCGGCTGCACTGATCCGGATGCTCTGAATTACGACCCCGATGCTACAGTAGATGACGGCAGTTGTGACTATCTTGTCCCCGGCGATATCAATCATGATGGGCATGTTAATGTTACAGATGTGGTAGAATTTGTGGGACTGGTTCTGTTTGGGACTCCTCCCACCGATTATCAACTCCTCGTAGGTGACCTATATCAACCACCAGACGGGCAGCTTACGATTCTGGATTTGGTGATCCTCGTTGAGTTGGCTATTGGGCCATCCATGAACATTAATCAGCCAATCTCCTCATCCGAAATCATTGTAATGGAAAATGCCATATCCCTAACAACAGATGGAACACCGGCAGGCATCCAACTTGAAGTTTCCGGTACTTTTGATCTGCTGCCGGATTCAGCCCCACCCGGATGGGATATCTATTCCTCGGATAACCGGATCATTCTCCTTACGATGAGCTGCCGTCACAGACACCGGCGCAGTCCATGGCTGCATTAAATTGATCG
>CAZIYQ010000095.1:0-10144 GCA_964543505.1 uncultured bacterium
CTGCTAAGTAAACGGTGTAGCTTTGCTTTTGGATTGCTCCCTCGCTACCCCCCTTAATGTCTTTTCGAACGCAGTGAGAAATCTTAACCCCAATTAGGATTTCTCCGTCGCTGCCCCTCTCGTTCGTTCGTGGCAGGCTTGCCCGACAGGATGATGTTCTGGCGGGCCCCTCGAAATGACAGGGGGGTGCCCACTATTTGTCATTTCGAACCTTTCCCTAATTGTCATTTCAACATAGTGAGAAATTTTAATCCCCAATTCGGCAATTTGTTTTGTTCCACCAACTTGAATTTTTACTTTAAGCCCAATGTTGCTGAATATAACCGTAGGCTTCCCTGACGTTCAACTCCCGGGTTGAACTCCCAACTCTGATACAGAACAACTCATCCTGACCAATTCGAGCATAAACCGGCTCAATTGCGGAGGAAACATCCAGTCTGCAGACCTCTTTTCGGTTGATTTTTAGAATAGTGATCTTTACCAGAGCGCAATTATGAGTCCCCAATCTCGATGAAATAAGGCTGGTCAGCAATTGAACGAAACCATCGGAATTCTTCTTGGAGAGCGTCTGGTAATCCTTCTCGAGACCTATGATCTCACCGCAGTCTCCAACCCCTATGAGCAAAGTTCCACCATCTTGATTCATGAAACCGGCAATGGTAACGATAATTTTTCTCTCCAGATCTTTGTTGATTTTTTCATGTCGAAAATCCCAGCGGACTGATGATTTAAATTCAATGTATTCATTTTCGCCCTGGGTGATCAGAGTTTGAAAATCTTTATTTTTCTTTTTAGGGAGGTTATTCCCCAGTTCCTTATTCACCCGATAATGATGATAACTCCACGCAAACAGGCCCAATATCGCTCCGGTTGTAACGAACATCAGGTTCATCGGTAGCATCTTTTGGGTGAAACTGTCGAAAAAACGGGATTTTATGAAATAGGCCAGATGTACTTTCTCATAGTCCGGATTATAAAATTCAAACCAATAAATAATCATCGTGAGGGGGTGCAGGATAAACTCACCAATAAAAATTCCACCCAGGAGGTAAATCGCTCCCGGGGTAAGGAATTGCTTTCGGGACAAATTCTTAAACATACAGTATCCGTTTCACAATTTTATGGGTTAGAGTGGTATTTTATCAGTCTCAGGGGTTTGTATGACAGAATCACATTGGACTTCGTCTCATAAATTTATCTACTAATTCAACGACATCTTCTTCAGACATTGTCGGTTTTAGGGCTGACAGAATTTTTGATTGGATCGTCTTAGCCGTATCACAGTCACAATCAGCAAGAGACTGGTCCACACAAGCTCCACACGGGCAGTCATAACGGCTAAGGACCTTGAGTACATCCTGTGGTAATTCCCGACCTGCTTCCATCCCGGGAGCACCTTTTTGAAGACTGTGGAGAACAAGGGAGATCATGGCCAGGGCTCCCACAAACATCAATAATACTCTGACGGTCAGTTTAAGACGATCCTGCATTAATTTATAATTTTGTTCTTCTTAACCGCAGTGCATTTCCAATGACGGATACCGAACTGAAACTCATTGCAGCCGCTGCAATAACCGGTGAGAGCAAGAGGCCGAAAACAGGATAGAGAACGCCGGCAGCAAGCGGCACACCGAGAGAATTATAAATAAAAGCCCAGAACATATTCTGCCGAATATTCCGCATGGTACTTCTGCTCAGTCGTCGGGCCCGCACCAGTCCTCTCAGATCCCCTTTGATAAGGGTTATATCCGAGCTTTCTATGGCCACATCGGTACCCGAACCCATCGCCACGCCCACATTTGCCTGGGCCAGTGCAGGAGCATCATTAATTCCATCCCCTGCCATAGCTACGATTGCCCCCTCACTTTGGAGGCGTTTTACGACTTCATTTTTCCGCTGCGGCAGAACGTCTGCCTCGATCTCCCGGATGCCCAGCTGATCGGCGATAATTTTTGCAGTCTTAATATTGTCTCCCGTCAGCATGACAATTCTCATCTTCTCATCCGTGAGCAGCCTCAGGGCTTCTTTTGTTGTTTCCTTGATGGGATCCGTCACACCAATTAATCCTGATAACTCCCAATCGATAGAGACAAACAGAACCGTTTCCCCTTCTTCCTGCAGTTCTGCGGACCGCTGAACCAGTTCCGTTTCCGCAATGCCCAGTTCTTTGATGAAGGAATGATTTCCGATGGCAATGATTCTTTTCCCGACTGAACCGGAAATCCCTTTACCGGTAACCGTTTTTACGTCTGTGGGAGGAACCATTTTTATGCCCCTGGCTTTGACCTCTCCCACCACAGCGGCTCCCAGAGGATGTTCACTGGCCTGTTCGAGGCTTGCTGCCAGCTGAAGAATATCTTCCTGTGTATAGATGGAGGATGTCAGGACGTCAACTACCCTGGGCTTCCCTTCTGTCAGTGTACCCGTTTTATCCACAACGAGGGTATCCACTTTTTCCATCATTTCCAGGGCTTCCGCATTTTTAATGAGGACACCTGCCATGGCTCCTCTACCGGTACCGACCATAATGGACATTGGGGTTGCCAGTCCCAGAGCACAGGGGCAGGCAATGATGAGAACTGCCACTGCATTTACCAGAGCATAGGCCATGCGCGGAGCAGGACCCACAATAGACCAGATGATGAAAGTCAGCACACTGGCACCGATCACCGCCGGGATGAAATAGGATGCAACTTTGTCTGCAAGTCCCTGAATAGGAGCGCGGCTGCGCTGGGCATCACTGACCATTTTAACAATCTGTGCCAGGAGAGTTTCGGAGCCCACACGTTTTGCTTCCATCAGGAAGCTTCCCGTACTATTCACGGTTGCACCGGTGACGGGGTCTCCTTGGGTTTTTGTTACCGCCATGGGTTCTCCGGTAATCATGGATTCGTCTATATTGCTGGAGCCCTCCAGGATAGTCCCGTCAACAGGAATTTTATCACCGGGCCGTACTCTCAGACGATCACCGGGTTTGACGAGCTCAAGAGGGATCTCTTTTTCGTCACCCTCTGCTGTTACCAGACGGGCGGTTTTTGGTGCCAAGCCGAGCAGGGCTTTGATGGCGCTGCTGGTTTTGTCTCTGGCCTTCAATTCCAGAACCTGTCCAAGCAGCACCAATGTAACAATAACGGCAGCGGCTTCAAAATAGACCCCTACCGCTCCATCGGATGCCCGGAAGGCGGCTGGGAAAATTCCCGGTAAGGCCGTAGCGATGAGACTGTACCCGTACGCTACACCTGTACCCACGGCAATAAGGGTGAACATATTGAGATTTCGGGAGCGTATGGATAGCCACCCTCTGACAAAAAAAGGTGCTCCAGCCCACAGAACGACTGGGGAAGCCAGTAAAAATTCAATCCATGGCTGCCAGCCGTTGGGTATCAGGGGCTCGGGACTTACCATGACCCACATGGCCAGTATCAGCAGGGGAATTGACAATGCAAATGACCCCCAGAAACGTCGGGTCATATCGATCAATTCCGGATTTCCCGTTTCTTCAGTAGCCACAACCGGCTCCAGAGCCATACCACATTTGGGGCAGCTACCGGGGCCATCCTGACGAACTTCCGGGTGCATAGGGCAGGTGTACTGGGTTTTTTCAGCCTGAACCGGTATAAGCGGCTCAAGGGCCATCCCGCATTGCGGACAGTTCCCAGGACCTTCGTGACGCACATCCGGGTGCATGGGGCAGGTGTAAACATTACCTGGTTTGTGTTGTTTTATCGATTCTGACGAATGTGCCTCATGAGAGTGTTGAATATATTTACCGGGGTCCGCTTTAAATTCCTTAGCACAATTTTGGGAGCAGAAAAAGTAACTTTCACCGGCATAATCTACTGAATCTGCAACTGTCCGGGGTTCCACCTTCATCCCGCAAACCGGATCCATCACCAATTTGTTTGTACCCGCAGGGCCTTCATGATGATGATGATGTGAAATGTCCGATGGTTTCCCGGATTCAGTGGTGGCCAGATATTTTTGAGGATCTTCCTTGAATGCTCTTGAGCATTTAGCGGAGCAGAACCCATATTTTTTACCTTGGTATTCCTGACTATCCACAGCTTTTTTCATTTGCACGGTCATACCGCAAACCGGATCTTTCATTTTATGACTCCTTTCATGAGTGTCATATCAGAGAAGTTAACGACATTTTTTCCGGGAAACTTGATAACCTCCCCTTTGGTTTATGCCCTGTTCCCGTCATCTTGACTTTTCAGCTGATATCGGGTGAGCAAATTCACTTCACCGTAATTGGTTCTGGCCTGTGAATCAATGAGAATGTTCATGTCCGTCAGAATGCCCATGTGCATGTTCATCATGTTGATCTTCATCTTCTTCATCGTGATGATGGTGACCTTCTCCTTCCTCACCCTGCATCATCTCATGATGATCCATACTGCTGTGGGTTCCCACACCGTAGTTGAAGACCAGACCTGCTCCGCGGTCCGTACCAAAGATCATGATAACTAAAAGGACGATGAGTACCAGCATTCGGTAGTAGCCCTGTCTGAGTTTCTTGATGAACTGAAATGAAGCCGCTGATACCACCGTGAGCCAGGTGAACCAGACCATGATATCCCTGTGTGCATGGACCATGTCGTGCCCCGGTGAATCGTGTCCTATAATATCTGCCGCCCGGTAACCGAAGTACATTGTCACAAGGGCGCTCAGGGCCGTCAGATTGAGTAAGATGCCGGCCACTCTGCCGTAAAATTCATTTTTCAGAGTAACATGCAGCAACTCACTAAACGCAGCCAGCAAAATCAGCACTATTGGGAAGTGTACAAACATTGGATGCAGAGTCATTGCCCCACTCATACCCGATAAATTTACCATGAGATTTCCTCTTTTTTCTTTTCAAAAACTTGTTTTCGGATATGCCGGGTTAAGCGGGATATACCCCTGGCAGAAGGCGTCTGACACCAACTTATCTGCCAGGGGTTCCCTTACCAACCAACACAATCCTCGGGGATTTCAGCCGGATGATTTGGATCACCAGGCTCCCCTTTTATTCAGTGATTTTCGATCCGCTGAAACCGTCTCTTCGTTTAGGGGACCTGGCAGCAACCGGGTAATTTGTTATAGGCTTTGTTGTCTGCCGGCACATCATTGGCCTGGTAGCCAATGTCTGCGATGGCCTTCTCAATGGACTTTACCGTGAGTTTATCAGGATCATAGACCACATGTCCCATTTTGTGGTCCACATCGACTTTTACCTCAACAATGCCATCAACCTTTGATAAGCTTGACTCGATTCTCTGCTGACAACTCTCGCATTGCATCGTCGGCAGGGATATCATGGTCATGGAGGTCTTAAGCGATGCGTCGCTTTTCATCATTCCCATTTTTCCCATTTTCATGTCGCCGTGTTGTCTCATCTTCATGGTTTCATGATCCATTTTCTGCTTGCCGGAATGATCCATCATCTTCATCATGTTATCATGAGGCATGGCCATCTTTTTTGAACTTTTCATCATTTTGCCGTATTCTTCTTCAGGCATCTGACAACAACCCATGAGGCCATTATAGGCTTTGGGGTCAGCGGGTTTATCGTTGGCCCAGTAGCCCAGTTTAGTGATCGCCGCTTCAATATCGCTTTCGCTGATTACCGCAGCATCGTAGTTAACATGGCCCATTTTCTTGTCCACATTAACATCCACCGATTTGACCCCGGCGATTTTTGACAGACCGGTTTCGATGTTACTTTTGCACATATCACATTGCATGGAAGGCAGATTGATCATTGTATGTCCGGAACTGCCGTCCATCTGCATTCCGTTCTGGTTTTTATCCATCATCTTTCCATGGCCGTCTCCTGCCCAGGCCATACTGGCCAGTAAGCTCAAAGACATCCCTATGATGGTTATGACTTTCCTTGTTTTCATTTTCATTTCCTTTCCTTAAGTTGGTATTGAGTTGATGAAATCTATAACCTGTCAATGACAGATTTTAATTTTTCCCCTACATTGTCTGCTATGCCTGCGAGCTCGGGATTGTCCACCATGTTCATTGAAACAGCCGGATCAATGGCCGCGACTTCGGTCAGTCCTTCGTCCAGTTCCTGGACGATGACATTGCAGGGCAGCAGTGTGCCGATCTTGTCATCGGCCTGCAGGGCTTTATAGGCAAAGGGTGGATTACAGGCTCCCAGAATAACATAGGGTCGAAAACTCACATCGAGTTTTTTTTTGAGAGTGGCTTTTACATCAATCTCCGTTAAAACCCCAAATCCCTCTTTTTTAAGTTCTTCTGTCACTTTGTTCACCGTTGCATCAAAAGATGCAGCGACTGTGGTTTTGAAATAATATCTCATTTCTTATTTCCTTTCTTTCTAGAGTGTGTTAAATATTATGATGATTCCAGCTCCGGCAATCCTGCCAAAACCATCCATGTCGTGACTCATCATTCCGCCGTCATGATCATGGTCCATCATCATATTGTCATGGTGGTGTTCTTCCTGCATGCCTTCCCGCAGAACAATGGAATAGGCTGTTGAAGCCTGCAGAGGAACAGCGGGATCAAAGGTCATTTCCGTATAGTCTGCATTCCAGCTGAAACTGCCGCCGAGGGGTGGTAAGCCGCTTTCCGGCAAGGCATCCAGTGCTCCTTCATAGAGGCCAAATCTCTCTTCACAGGTTTGTGTGTCCATGGACTCACTGAAGCTAATGGTGATACCCGTGCTGACCGCTATACCTGCGGCCCCGTCAACCGGTGTTATTCCCACTAACTCGGGTGACGCACCATGATGCTGAAAATTACATCCCACGGCAATTAGCAACACGACGATTCCCAATAAAAGTTTATTCATCATTTCAATCCCTCCATTGTTAGTTAAGTTCTTTTTTCATGGTTTCATATTCTGTCTTTGAGATCTCGCCTCCGGCATATCTTTTTTTCAGGATCTCCAGGGCAGAGTCATCGCCGGGTGCCGCATTTTGGCCCTGAAACCATTTGAAAGCCAACAACACCAGGGCAATGACCAGAGCCCACCAAAACACCATCATCAAACCGCCTCCAAACAAATTCATTGCATGCATTTTCCCCTCTCCCTTTATATTGCTTCAGCGCCATAGAGACCGGTCCTTATGGAGATCGCTTTTTCAATGCCTGAGACAAAGATTTTCCCGTCGCCCTTTTTTCCGGTATTGGCGGCCTTGCGGATCGCTTCTATCAGGGCTTTTTCATGGCTGGCCGGACAGATCAGTTCCAGTTTGACGACTTTGCAATAACGTTCAACGTATTTCACGGAATAAGCCGTCCGCTCAGGGTCCGCCCAATCGGCAATGGCGCTCACATTGATGATGGTCATTCCATGGATGCCTGCTTTCTCCAAAGCCAGAATGACCTTATCGACTTTTTCAGGCCTGATATATGCTTTAATCTCTTTCATCGCTTGACTCCTTATTAATTTTTTTGTCTTTTTGCAATTCTGCGTTCTGCTGCAATACAATAAATAATCGGCACCACAAACGTCGTAATGATCGCCAGAACCATACCTCCAAAGGAGGGAATAGCCATAGGCACCATTACATCCGAACCCCTGCCGGTTGAGGTTAAGACCGGGATGAGCGCCAGAATGGTCGTGCTGGCCGTCATCATTGCGGGGCGGATCCTGCGGGCACCAGCCACGGTTGTCGCCTCTCTGATTTCTGGGACCGTTTGAGGATCGAGCCGGGCAAAACTCTGATCGAGGTAGGTGCTGATGATCACGCCATTATCACTGGCGATACCAAACAAGGCCAGGAATCCCACCCAGACGGCAACACTCAAATTAATGGGATGCATCTGAAACAGGATGCGCATATTTTCACCGAACAGACTGAAATTCATGAACCAGGGCTGTCCATATAACCAGATCATCAGGAAACCGCCTGCCCAAGCCACAAAGATGCCAGAAAAAACATTGAGCGTCGTGGAAACCTTCCTGAACTGAAAGTACAGAATCATGAAAATGAGAAACAGGGCCAGGGGCAGGATCATGCTCAATTTTTTCGCAGCCCGGATCTGATTTTCGTATGAGCCCGCAAAGGTGTAGCTGACACCAGCCGGTATTTCCAGTTCGCCCGAATCAATTTTGGATTGCAGATAGCGTTGGGCATTTTCTACCACGTCCACTTCAGCATAATCACTTTTTTTATCAAACAGCACATAGCCAATTAAAAAAGTATCCTCGCTTTTTATGACTTGCGGTCCCCGCAGATATTCAATCGTCGCCAGCTGTCCGATGGGGATCTGCTGACCATTGGGTGCAGGCACCAGGATGTCTTCGAGAGCTTCAATATTATCCCGCAACTCCCGCATATATCGAACTCTCACGGGATATCGCTCCCGGCCCTCTACAGTCGTTGTGATGAGTTTACCACCAATGGCGACCTCGATGACGTCCTGCATTTTTTTCAACTGGATGCCATAGCGGGCGAGTGCTCTGCGATCGATATCGATTTCAAGATAAGGTTTGCCAACGATGCGGTCTGCAAACACCATCTCTGCTTTTACACCGGGGACTTCTTTCAGGTATTTTTCCAGCTCCAATCCCACTTTATCAATAGTCTCCAAGTCTGGACCCTTCACCTTCATCCCCAGAGGTGCACGCATGCCGCTTTGCAGCATGACCAGTCGGGCTGAGATAGGCTGCAGCTTGGGCGCAGAAGTGGTCCCGGGAATTCTGGCCGCCTTGACCAGTTCGTCCCAGATGTCATTTGCCGTACGGATTTGATCGCGCCACTGACGAAAGGGCTTGCCGTCAGGATCCGGTATGAGCTCGCCCTGTTCATCCCGAATAAATTCACCGGTTCCATCTACCTTAAAGCGCAGGCGGTTGCCGTTTTTGTCCGTCATGTATTCGGACTTATAACTGATGACCGTTTCCACCATTGAAATGGGAGCCGGGTCCAGGGGCGTTTCTGCCCTGCCCAGTTTGCCGACTACCTCCTCGACTTCAGGGACTGAGTACAAAGCCTTATCCAATATTGATAAGACATCGAGGGATTCCTCCATGCCGGCATGGGGCATGGTGGTGGGCATGTAGAGATAAGAGCCCTCATCCAGGGGTGGCATGAATTCTTTGCCCAGCCCCGGAAAAGTATGGGACAAATTTGCAAACGCCCTGTTTGATTTCATGAAGCGGGGTAGAAACCCAAACACATTCCCAAATCCCAGCCAGGAGACCATTCCGATGATCAACAGCAATGAGGGGCCTGACATCACGAGCTTTTTATGGTCCAGTGACCAGCGCAGCATCCCGGGATAATAGTGGGTAAACACCAAAATTCCAAACATGATGAGACCCAGGACTAATGACACAAAAACGAAATTTGTAAAAGTGCTTCTCCCATACCCCAGAGGTGACCAGGTGACCGATAAAATGGCGGCTACGATCACCACAACCACCCAATTCATAAGATAGGGAATCTTCTCTGTAATCCTGATGCCGGGAGTTCCCAGTCGTCCTGCGGTAAGAAACTGTTTAAAATAGGGGAACAGCCCCATAATAATAAAGATCAGTCCCACCCACCACTTATAAGAGAACATCAGAAAGAGACCCGCCAGCAGTGTAATCCCATTTAAAACCGTACGCAATTTTTTACTGTTGATGCGTTTGGTGTAAAAAATATGGGCAAACAACGGCAGTATTGTGAGCGCCACAATCAGGGATGAGATCAGGGCAAAAGTTTTTGTGTAGGCCAGGGGTTTGAATAATTTTCCCTCCGCCCCTTCCATTACAAAGACGGGCAGAAAACTCACAACCGTAGTGGAAACCGCCGTCAACACGGCGCTGCCAACCTCCGAAGCCGCCCGGAACAGGACATTGAGGGAGTCCTCACCCTCCTCCGCCTCATCCAGGTGTTTTAACATGTTCTCCGAGACGACAATCCCCATATCCACGATCGTACCGATAGCGATGGCAATTCCGGACAAGGCCACCACATTGGCATCGACGCCGAAGACTTTCATGCCAATGAAAACGAACAACACGGTAATGGGGAGCAATCCGCCAATCAGGATGGAGGTCTTCAGGTGCATCACCATCAAGATAACCACGATCAGTGTCACCAAGATCTCATCCCTCAAGGCATGATTCAGTGTGCCCAGGGTCTCATAGATCAATCCTGTTCGGTCATAAAAGGGGACGATGGTCAGT
>CAZIYQ010000096.1:0-10096 GCA_964543505.1 uncultured bacterium
CAATAAAAATTGCCCCACTGACACTTTGTAGGAGCAGTGGGGCTAGAAGACAAACCCAGTGGCGTCTATATTATCAAACTACAGGCCGGTCAGTATTGCTCGCACCGTAAAATTGTATTGCTAAAATAGAACTGAATAATTTCCTGCCGTTCATTAAATAAAGGATGAGTTTCATGAAAATAACAAATATTCTATTAATCGCCCTGACTCTCCTGTGCAGCACCCGGGCGCAGGATCGTCTTTCGACTCAGGGCATCCTGCACCTGACGGAGATCAGTTTCTGCATGGATGGTTGTGATCAATTCTATATTGAACCCGACGCCGGATTTGAACCCAGCAATGTTGTAGAAGGCAGCGTTTGGCTGCTGCCGTATTTGGGCCAACATGTTTTGGTAAGCGGTCCTGAAATCTGGTGTGTTGAGTGCGGTGCGATTTCGGTGGATGAACTGATTGTTTTGGATACAGGTTGTAGCAGTGATTTTAATGATGACGGACGAACTGATGTTCTCGATGTGGTCGTCTTAGTAGCCTGCATTCTCGGCACGGGCAGCTGCACAGACTGTATGGATTATAACACGGACGGGAATTGGGATATCCTTGATGTCATTCAAGTGCTCTGTGTCTTCATTTGTGTAGATTGAGCAATTTATCCAGTCGAATTCTGTTTTTCTGACTGCATCACAGCTGTCGTTATCGGCAGGACACATGCCCTGGTTTAGAATGCACATCCGGGTGTTTTACAAATCTGGTTTGCTTACCACTCATGTCTAAACATTCGTGTTGACCCTGCGTGCAAATATCATATTTGTATCATTTTAAAACATCCCTCAAACGATATAGGCCATCAGCTCTAAATTTCGTCAATTTATGACGATTGGATTGAAATAAAATGCTGAAGTTTATACTCTTGATTCTCGACGGCTACGGTCTGAGAACGGAGCGGGAAAATAACGCCGCGAAATTGGCCGTTACGCCTGTACTGGATGATCTTTTGAAAAATAATCCCATGGTATCTCTGCAAACCTCCGGGAAAGCAGTTGGCCTGCCGGATGGGGTCATGGGAAATTCGGAAGTGGGCCACATGAATATTGGCGCGGGACGCATCGTCCGGCAGGACCTTGTCCGTATCAATGACAGCCTGCAGGATGACTCACTGAGGAATAATCCAAATTTGGTGTCACTTTTTCAATATGTACAGCAACAGAATTCCACGCTGCACCTGATGGGGCTTTTCAGCGACGGGGGAGTCCACAGCCACATCGATCATCTGACCTATCTCGTGACGGCAGCCCGGGATTATGGCCTGAAGGACATCGCCATCCATGCCTTTACGGATGGCCGCGATACACCGCCGGATAGCGGCATTCGTTACATGAGCGAATTTCTAAAGACACTGAACTCGCTTGGGGCAGGTCGCATCGCTTCAGTCTGCGGACGCTTTTATGCCATGGACAGAGATAATCGCTGGGATCGCGTTCAAAAGGCTTATTCTATGCTCAGAGATGGGGTAGGGGCACCATTTACCGACCCTGTTGCTGCTATCCGCGATGCCTATGAACAGGGAGAGACGGATGAGTTCATCAAACCGCGGATCATTAGTCCTGGAGCGGTGGTAAAGCCTGGTGACGGTCTGCTCGCTTTCAATTACCGGGCGGACCGCATGCGGGAGATTTCACGCACATTTACTGAAAAAGACTTTGATACTTTCCCGGTAAAACCCGTAGCGATAAAATATGTCAGCATGACCCAGTATCAGGAAAACTTCAGCTTTCCGGTCCTTTTCCCGCCGGAGCAGTTGACCCATATTTTCCCTGAGGTATTATCCGAAGCAGGCTATCGCCAGTTGCGCATTGCAGAAACTGAAAAATATGCCCATGTGACCTATTTTTTTAACGGGGGTGACGAACGCAAATTTCCAGGAGAAGATCGCCTGCTGATCCCGTCCCCCAAAGTCGCCACCTACGATCTCCAGCCTGAGATGAATGCGGATAAAGTCACCGATGAAGTATTGCGTAAAATTGCCGAAGATCGCTACGAAGCCATCATACTGAATTTTGCTAATCCGGACATGGTTGGCCACACGGGAATCCTGCCGGCTGCCATTCGTGCCATCGAAACGGTAGATAAAAATGTGGGGCGCATCCTGAAATTGATTACCGAAAAGCAGGCTGCCCTGTTTCTCACAGCGGATCACGGAAACCTTGAGCTCATGACAGACCCCCAAACCGGCAAACCTCACACAGCCCATACGACCCTGCCGGTGCCCTTCGTGATGAAATTGCCAACGGCGGGTTACAATCTGACGGGACCCGGTAAACTTGCCGATATCGCTCCCACCATTCTGGATTATCTCGGACTCGCTATTCCCGGAGAAATGAACGGGAACAGTCTCTTATGCAGGGATTAGAAGCATCAATGTTTCGATTTTTTCTACTCACACTATTCCTTTTCGGATTCGTGTATTCCCAAAACTTCAATTACGAAGAAGGAGATTGGTGGATACTCATCCATCCGGGTACTATTAATGCCATCACCGAGACTTATGATGACGTTTATTTCGCAGCCGATAACGGGATTTTCAGGGCTGACAAGCGAACCCACAGCATCCAATTTGATAATATATTTTCAGAGGATTTGCTCAACGACTCCATCAAACGGCTGTTCTATGATTACAATACCGATATTTTTTGGGCACTCACTGACAGGGGACTTTATTTACGGGCATCAAGTGACTCTTTCTGGAGGAAGAGCATTTTTGAACCTGTTGACTGGGATGTCAATGCCATTGGCAGCTCGGATGACTTTATTTGGATAGACTATGAGAATAACTTAGTAGCACTGGATGCTGTATCCGGAGCGAAGATTACTCCGGCTGATCAGACTTTTCCTTCAAACATTCGCTGGGACAGCTCCCGCTTCAGCCGGAATAATGACGCCTCGGATTTTTACAATTTTGTCCTTGAAGATGATGATGAGCCCACTGAAGGAACACGACGAAACCTGCTAAACTATAGCATTCACCCAACGGTAAAATTCACTGACAACAACGAGAACATTTACTTTGGCACTGCTGCAGGTGAGATTTATTTTGCCTACGAAGGCTCTCATCGAATGACGCAGATCACTGCAGGCCTTGCCCAGCAAAACGTCACCGAAATTTATAAAGATATGGCCAGCAACTGGTGGTTTGCAGACAGTCCTTTCAAACGAGAAGGAACCCAGCTGTTGGTGAATCCTGTATTCCTGACACGCTGGAGCGAACGGGATGACAGCTGGACCTATTACTATTTCAATGAAGACGCTGATATCATCAACACAAATATCAATTGCATGCTGCGTTACCGGGACACACTTTACCTCGGCACCATGTCCGGTTTGCTGATACTGGATATTAATCGCCGGGAATGGACGATCCTCAAGGATGATCTCAACGACCCGGCCATCTGGGCACTGGCGGTCAGTGGGGACAATCTATACGCGGCCACCGTGATGGGAATCAATGAAATCTCACTGCTTTTCCCCACTGTCATCCCGGATACGGAGAATATTTTTACAAAATTCCTAAATCATCAGGTTTACGATCTCAAATCTTTCAACAATTTTCTATACGTGGGTGCTGATAACGGACTCTATCGTTTTGATCCAATCGGTAGAAAGTGGCTAAAATTGTCGGACAGGAAGATGCGTTCCATGACCGTCAATGACAGCCTTACTTTTGCCTCGGATGGCTTCCTCTGGAGCATCGAGCCGGATTCCAGTAAGAGCGTAGTCTATTCAGATGATGAGGTTTTTAATTACACCAACTACGGCCCATGGCTCTGGATAAATGAGGGCGAGCAAGTTGTCCTTGCAAAATATGACAAGGCATTCCAAAGAGTTTACAATAAATTTGACGGTATTCCCGGCAGCAAAATATTCGAGATTGGCTGCGATGATCATTGGGTCTGGTTCGGTACGGATAATGGTGTAGCATTTTACAATTGGAGTAGGTATTATCAGGTCGATAAATAAATTAGCGTGGTTTTTGGCAGCATTGCTTTTACTGGGATGCTCTGCCGGATTAAAAGAAGAATCCCGGCGGTCACATTATCATAACCCGGAATTGTGGTTCAACACTACCTTCGCCGCAGATCCCGAGCAATCGAGCGTAACAGCTTGGATCAAGGTGCCTAATAAGAGCCTTGTATTTTTAAAACAGGATACTTCCTTTCAAGCTCATGTGGAGTATAACCTAACCATCTTCAACCCTGAAACGAAAAAACAAATATCACAAAAAACCTGGGAAGAATCGATCACCCGCGATTACTACGAGGATACCCGCGACAGCAAACTAAACTACATTACCTATGCCACTTTTTCGCTTGCCCAAGGGGGCTATGACTTTTCCGTACACATCCGGGACAAGGAAAGTAACCACAACTGGAATTTACACAAAAAGTACTCGGTAGAGCCGGTTGAGTACTGGAGCGATATCGTCCCACTGGTAAAACAAATGGACCAATTTGTGAATATGGGCTCAATTTTAGCCGACGCTGATACGGTCTTTTGTAAGTTTCAGCTCTCTCCGCTGAAGGATGGCACAAACCTTACTCTGCATTACGATATTTTACAGGATGATTCCACTCTCACATCCGCAGAGGTCTCAATCAAAAACGCAGATATGAACAACTATATTTTTGCGATCCCTTTGAAAAAGGAATGGTCAGGAGATCTTACCATCAAGGTTGATAGTGAAGGCTATCAAAAGGAGTTCGAGATATCCATTCACAGGGTCATGCTGGACAGATATCTGGGGGACATCGAGGAATCCATCAAATGGATGTCTGTAATTCTGCCCTATGCGGATTTTCAACAGCTAAAACGAATGAAAACCCACGAGCAAAGGCAGTATCTCATCGATTACTGGAAGTCACGAGACCCATCGCCGGATACTGAATTTAATGAATTAATGGATCAATTTTATACTCGGGTCGAATTTGCTAATAATAATTTTGGCGTCCTCACTGAAGGATGGCGCTCCGATCAGGGCAGAGTCTATATTCAATATGGTAAACCTGCCAAAATACAGAACACGGGGACTGACGGATACGGGCGTTCGTACCAAATCTGGTATTACCAGTCCAATAAACAATTCATTTTTCTGAATGATGGTTTTGGAGATTACCGCTTGGTCAGGGAAGAAAACTGATCCGCTCGATGCTCACAACGAATAATCATTTTTCCTATTCACAAATCAGCGCTTTCAAGATGTGTCGTGAGCACTATAAAATCTTATATCTTGACGGTATCCGCAAAGTCGACGAGAGTCTGGAAGCCTTCATGGGCAAATGTGTTCATGCTGTGCTTGAGTGGGTGTATCATCCGAGGAACATAAAAAAGCCCTACATGACCTTTGACAGCGTCTGTAAAAAATATGATAAAATTTGGCTGAAAGCCTGGCATGACCACATTTATATTGCAAATCCCAGAAACACCACGGATGAATATTATACCATTGGTAAGCGCTGCCTTGCGAACTATTACAATAAATACGGACCTGTTTTTGAGGAAAGCGTTAAGGGTACCGAAGTCGAACTGAACTTTACCATAAACGACACTTATAAATTCAGAGGGGTCATTGACAGACTGGATAATCCCAGTGAGGGGCAGTGGATAATCCACGATTACAAGACCGGCAAGCATCCGAAAACGGAACGCAGCGCCCGCTCTGACCTGCAATTAGCGCTCTATCAAATAGCCGTGGAAAGTAATTTCGAACCGGTAGATGAAGTTCAGCTTGTCTGGCACTTTTTGCGGACTGGCACCGAAGTAAAGATCGTCCATGATAACGATACACTCGAATCCATCAGGAAAAAGACAACACGTGCCGTAGATAAGATCATTAAATTCTCCGAAGATAAAGGGAATTTTTATCCCAAGGAATCCCTGCTCTGTAACTGGTGTTATTACTGGCAGGAATGTTCAGCCAAAGTGGGCCAGAATCCCTCCATGATCGCAAAATAATTCAATGGCATCAGCCTTTCAAAATCTTCCACGCTTGCTCGTCACTCCCCACAATAAATAATTCAGGGAAAGCCCATGAAAGCTTTTAGTAAAAAACTGCTCCCAATCCTGCTGCTTCTTTGGCTGGTATCCTGTTCCAGTCTAAAAATTTCCGATTCCATCTCCGAAAATTACAAAAAGGCAGGTCCCAACCGTATAGAACTCAGAAAAGCGCTCATCTATTTTACACAAAAAGGAGATTCTCTGCAGCTCGCTGCCTTGAATTACCTCATACGGAATATGGATGAACACAGCTTTGTTGAGTTTGCCATCTATGATTCAAATGATGTTGAAATCAAATACGATGTGCTGGATTATACGGATTACGATGCTCTCGTTTCGGCGATGGATGATCTCGAAGAGGAGCATGGCGAACTCCACTATGGGAGAAAAACGAACGCTTCCGATCTGCGTACGATAACGGCTGATGTATTGATCGATAATATTGAGCTTGCTTTTCAAGCCTGGCTGAGCAGGAAATGGGCAAAGAACCTGCCTTTCGAAGAATTCACTGAACTTATTCTGCCCTATCGTGGCAGCAATGAACCCGTTGAAAAGTTCCGGAGCTGGTTCATGGAGCGCTATCGGGATCTCCCTCCTGAAATTGCAGTTAAAAATGACCCAATCAAAGTGGCACAATACATCAACGAGGACTTAAAAAAATGGTTTGGCTTCGATCCGCGCTACTATATGCACCCCACAGATCAGGGTTTTAATGAGATGCGTGTCAACAAACTGGGTCGATGTGAAGATATGACGAATCTGGCGATCTATGCCATGCGGGCCAACGGACTGCCCGTTACCAGCGACTATACACCCTACTGGGCCAATACCGGGAACAACCATGCCTGGAATGCGATCATCTCTGAAGATGGAAATGCAGTCCCCTTCATGGGCTGTGAGGCAAATCCGGGAAATTATGGACTGCCCGGCAAACTGGCCAAGGCCTACCGCAAGACCTTCTCCCGGCAAACCGATAATCTCGCATCTCGTCTATACGAATGGGAAAAGGCTCCGCGCTGGCTGTCAGGGAGTTACTACACGGATGTAACCAGTGAATATACAGAAACTACAGACATCACACTTAAATTGATACATGATATTCCTGACAGTACCCGCTTTGCCTATATCTGTGTTTTCAATTCGGGGGATTGGCAGGCAATCCATTGGGGGGAATTGCAGGGGGAACAGGTTACTTTCACAGAATTGGGTACAGGTGTCGCTTACCTCCCTATGTTTTTTGTACATGATGAACTACGGCCGGCGGGTGATGCTTTCATCCTGCTGGACGGAGGAGTGCTACAGACATTGAAGGGATCAAATAATTCTGTTGTGACCCTGTCTCTGACTTCTACAACCAAAGTTAAATTCGAAGCTGCTACGGAGGGAAAAGAGCTAATCCATTTAAAAGAGGGTAAAACCTATCTTTTGAAATATTGGGACGATGGCTGGATAGATTTCGGGGAAAAAACAGCAGGCGGCGATCCGCTGGTTTTTGAGAATATCCCGGCTGACAGACTCTATTGGCTTGTTGAAAAGGATTCCCGCAGGGAAGAACGTATTTTTACCTGGGGAAATGGCAAACAAATATGGTGGTAAAGTTGAAATCAAAACAGGATTTTCAAATCCGACAACCAATATCACCTGCAGAATATGATGAATACTACGATTTGCGCTGGAGGGTGCTTAGAAAACCCTGGAAGATGCCTGTTGGTTCTGAGAGGGAAGAAAGAGATGCAACGGCGAGCCACTACATCGCTGTCAACGAAGATCAGAAAATTGTCGGCGCCGGGAGGCTGCATCTGAAATCAGAAAAAGAAGCACAGATCCGCTTTATGGCTGTGGAGGATGCCTTTCAGAAAAAAGGTGTCGGTAAAGCACTGATCATTGCGATGGAGGCCGAAGCAGTTCAAAGAGGTGCCGAAACCGCGATGCTGATGGCGAGGGATTATGCGGTGGGATTTTATGAGCGATTGGGATATAAAATTGAAGAGAAAACTTTCATCCTTTTTGGAAATATCCAGCATTACAAAATGAGAAAACAACTGCTGACTGAATAATTCACTTCCTGCTCAAAATGGCAAAGAGCTCATCATAAACGGGAGCCAGCTCTCGCCAGTCAAATTTTGCTACCAGTTTTGAGAATGCCGGAAAATCACGCTTTGTGATACGGCTGGAAAGCTTTTCTACCAGTTCCGGCAGATTATCGTAAAACAACCGCTCTTTTTCCAGTTCACCATATAGTTCAGGATAACTCAGTCGCTTGGGCAAAAGCGGTGTGCAATTGCAGTAAATGGCTTCCATGATGCCTGCTCCGAAAAAATCCTGCCGGGAGGTAACCGGCAGAAGGTCTGCTTTCCAGAGCCATTTGGCATAGTCACCTGGATTTCGTAAATAACCGGCATGCACAATTTGCGAGCTGAATCGTTTCAGTGCCCTTTCAATCGTTGGGGATACAGTCCCTGCATTTTCACCGAGGAATACCAGTTCAAAATCTATCCTGTTTTTTTTCAACTCCTCCAGCACCTCGAAAAAGTCTTCCGGATTCTTATCATATTCCCAGCGATGATTCCACAGGATGAGTGGCTTCTGATTATTTATGGATATTTTAAATTTGTTAAACCTTTGCAGATCAAGGCCAAGATTCAGCACACTGCTGCGCTGTTCTATTTTGGAAATGCTGTCGAGTTCTCTGAAGTCAGGATACTGGCTGTGGGTCTGCTTCAAAGCAGTAAAAAATGATCTTCGGTGGAATTCAGAGTTGAACAGAATGGCATCACAAGCCAATGCGGAGGTAAAATTTATGAAACCGTAATGCTGGTCTCTATTCTGTAAGAGGTCTGTATCTCTGTCAGATATTGGATAAGTCAGTTGATTCTCATGAAAATAAATAGCACTGGGCAGTCCTGCTGTTTGGCTCCGGGTCAAGGCGAGAAAAGTGCACACATCCAGCATATCGCTGAAGAGTAGCAAATCAGGTTTACACTTACCCTCTAAAAATTGACGGGCGAGTGTGACGGCTCCGCCATGCATGCGCCATTTCCAAAACTTTCCGGGCAGTGTTAGTGCATCCACTTGATGGGAGCTGAAATGTCGATAGTCATTTATCCAGCGCTGGTGAGAGCCGCTGAAAAACGGTTCAACGATCAGTATCTTCATCGCTGCTGATCAATTTCAATTGTGATCATTTTTAAGATCATGAATTCGTATGCTTTCACTTCAGTGTTAGATGCTTAAAAAACAGAATTTCACCTTACAATTTGATACAAAGAACATTTAGAAAGATATGGGGACACGCTTTTACTTTTTTAGGGTGACTAATGGCAAAATGTATTCATCTAATCTATTTTTGGGCACTTACTTATTCGAAATTATCTGTTTGAAAATCTATTTTTCAAATTAGCGCTCCGAGATAACAAGTTCAATACGATATTTGCACAAATCGATTGCCCTGATATAACTGAATTATCGGGGCTTTTTTAATAAAATAATTTAAGGCAGTTCTTGCAAACATGGTACTATTCAGTCTCACATTGATGATCCTGTTTTTGCTGATCACCGGATACAGGGAAAGCCAATTGCATCAGCGTGCACTGGCTCAACTGCCGATAAGGATTCACATCAATGGCTCGCGCGGGAAATCCAGTGTCACTCGTCTTGTTGCAGCAGGTCTTCGGGCAGGCGGATTAAAAACTCTTGCCAAAACCACAGGGTCAGCTCCGAGAGTGATCGACGAATTGGGCAACGACAAGGTAATCCATCGTCTGAGGTCTGCTTCCATTGGTGAACAGGTTAAACTAATCCGAGCTTTTGCCCGACAGAAACCCGACGCCGTCGTCTTTGAATGTATGGCCGTGATGCCGCAATATCAATGGGTAGCAGAGCACAAAATGATTCATTCCACCATCGGCGTGATGACAAATGTCCGCCCCGACCATATTGATGAGATGGGACCCCGCATGGAGGATATTTGCAATTCCCTGGGAAATACGGTACCCTTCAGTGGGATCATGCTTACTGCCGAACATAAACATGCCCAACAGCTGGAGGAAAT
>CAZIYQ010000097.1:0-10080 GCA_964543505.1 uncultured bacterium
AGGAGAATCTATGAAAACACAAATGAATCGATCAAAATGGATTGCAGGAATACTGATAATGGCAACGATGATGTTTGGTGCTGTAACTTTGACTGAGGCTGACGGTACACTCACCGGAAACGGGGCCACAAAAAGCGGCAAGACCTTTCCCATAACGGCCCAAAATTTCGAGATCAGCATCAGCGAATCGGCAGCGGCTGTGAAAACGGTGACCGTCACTCTGCCCATTAAAAAAATAACCACGGATAACTGGTTGAGGGACGCTCACATGCGCATGTCCATCTTTAAAGGGGATTCAAAGGAAGTCCGTTTTACGGCCAACACCACAGCTGATTTGACGCCGGGAACTCTGGCCCTGACGGGTGACCTTACGATCAACGGGATTGCAATGCCCAACACTCTGAAGCTCATCACCACTCAAAACGGCAGTGATTTTCAGGTAGAGGGTTCCACCACCGTTCTGCTCTCTGATTACGGCATCAAACCTCCGGGAATGGGTCCCATGAAAGTTGCAGACAGCATAACCCTGCAATTTAAGGTAGCGGTTCCTGATCTGGAAAATTCTGAACTCCTGCTGTCAAGACGTTAAACAGGTGTTTAAATTAATCCGGTAAGACTGGGTACGAAAGTGGCGGAAGATGTAAATTCCGCCACTTTTTGTTTGTGAAGGTCGCTGAATTGAAAACAGAATCTAAAAAAAGCATGGTAGTATTGGGTTCCGGTTTCGGAGCCCACAGCCTGCTTAAAAAACTCAAACGCCGCAACTATGGCGTGAAGCTGGTGAGTCCGCGCAACCATTTTTTGTTCACGCCGCTGCTCCCCAGTACGGCCGTGGGAACCATCGAATTTCGCAGCATCGTTGAACCGGTCAGAAATCTGGACCCTTCCATTGAATACATACGGGCAACCGCTGAAGTTGTGGACCCTCAAAAGCATGAAGTGACCTGCCGGCCTTTAAATTCAGATCGAACCTTTTCTCTCAATTATGATGTGCTGGTATTAGCCGGCGGAGTGCAGCCAAACACCTACGGCATACCGGGCGTCTTTGAACATGCCTGTTTTCTGAAAGAATTAAATGATGCCCGGAACATCCGCCAGAGGATTCTCGACAATTACGAGCGGGCTTCACTTCCGGATGCCCACCGGGATGAAAAAAATCATTTACTGCACTTTGTCATTTGCGGGGGCGGACCCACGGGGATTGAGTTTGCCGCAGAGGTTTATGATTTTGTTGTCCATGAAGTAGGTCGCTATTTTCCTAATTTGATCGCTTTTACACAAATCACTCTCGTTGAGGCCGGCTCGGAGATCCTCACCGCTTTTGACCGGCATCTTCGGGAAAAGGCCATCCACCTCTTTCATCGTCAGAATATACAGGTTTTGCTGGGGAATCCCGTTAAAGTTGTGAAGAAGAAAAGTCTGATGCTGTCCAATAATCAAAAACTCCATTACGGTTTGTTGCTGTGGGCAGCCGGTAATGCCCCGATCCCTCTGGTGAAAGCACTGCCCTGCGAAAAAGACCGCTCCGGACGTGTCCTCACGGACGCCTTCCTCAAAGTCACCGGTTGTGACGGCGTCTATGCCCTGGGAGACTGCTGTGTGCCCGGGGATCAAAATTTACCCCAGACCGCGCAGGTAGCAATGCAGGAAGGGAAATATCTGGCCCGCTGTTTCAACTACCCGGAGAGGATGGCTCCTTTTCGTTTCAAATCTTTGGGAACGCTGGCCTATATTGGTAGTGAGTCTGCACTGGTAGAGACATCTGTCCTGCAGGGATCCGGATTTTTGGCCTGGTTGTTCTGGCGATCCGTTTATCTAACGCGCCTTGTGCGCTGGCGGAATAAAATTAAAGTGGTCATGGACTGGCTCCTGAATATGGTTTTTGGTCGGGATATCAGCCAGTTTTAATTTACACCATGCTGAAACGATGGGATCATCTCATAGGGTGCTTATTTGTTCTGGGTGCCGCTGTCGGGCAGGAGGCCAACGAAGACTTCAATACACTGTCGCACTGGATGAATTGGTATTTTGCAGGCATCCCCCGACATTCCACTTATTCCATCGTCTCCGAAAATGGTAATCAGCTTCTGCAGGCCGATACCAACAATTCGGCCTCCGGCTTGATCTGGGATCGGGAGATCAATCTGTACGAAACCCCCTTGTTGAGTTGGAGCTGGAAGATTGAGAATATTATTGAGGCAGGGAATGTCGCTTTAAAAAAGGCGGATGATTACCCCATCAGGATCTACATCATATTCCCTTTCGATCCGGATCAATCAAACCCGCTGGAAAGAATAAAATATAAAGCCGCCAGGGCAATTTATGGGGAATATCCGCCACAGAGCAGTCTGAATTATATCTGGGCAAATCATAAGAGTGATCTCCGCATCATCCCCAACGCCTACACCAAAAAATCGATGATGATTGTGCTGGAAAGTTCTACTGACAAAGCCGGGGTATGGCTGGATGAAACCGTTGATCTGATTCGGGATTATGAAGCAGCTCTTCACAGGGCAGCGCCCAAAAGCGCCAGGCTGGTGATCTTGGCCGATTCTGACAATACCGGTGGTGAAGCCAGGGCCTGGCTGGATAATCTGCGGCTGTATCGTGACCCCCGGAGTCTTCTTCCGAATCAATCCAAAAGCCCTCAGACCGATGACCAATAGAGGCCATCCCCTTCCCCGGGAGTTTTACCTCCGGGACGATGTGGTCCTTATCAGCAGAGAACTGCTCGGTAAATTTCTTGTGACAGAATTTGACGGGCAACTCACAGCGGGAATGATCACGGAGACCGAGGCCTATCGGGGACCGGAGGACCGTGCCAGTCACGCCTATGCCAATCGCAGAAGCGCCCGCACCGAGGTCATGTTTAAAACCGGAGGTATCGCTTACATTTATCTCTGTTACGGTGTGCACCATCTGTTTAATGTGGTGACAAACAGGGAGGACATTCCTCATGCCGTGCTGGTCCGGGCCATCAAACCTGTGGAGGGCATCGAAAACATGCTGCTGCGCCGGGATCGCAAACGGGTGAACACTACACTGTGCGGCGGTCCCGGAACCCTCTCGAAGGCTCTCGGTTTGCATTACCGTTATTCCGGCACCGCTCTTGACAGTGAAATAATTCGCATTGAAGACCGGGGCATTGATGTGCCCCCGTTACAGATCACAGCAACTCCCCGGGTAGGCGTTGAATATGCCGGTGAGGATGCACTGTTGCCCTGGCGCTTTCAAATTACGAATGCCGATAAATTAATTCTTGATCCGGTGCGGGCTGACAAATAGCGAAAAAAAAGGCTGCCCCAAGGACAGCCTTTCCCATTGCATTTTCAAATGATCATTTTTGATCCTCAAAATAGGGTTCTCCCGGTAAATGGAAATCGATAACCTGTTCTTTCATGGCCTTTCCGTCAACGGCATTCCGATCTTTATAGAGATTCCAGGTTTTCTGAACTTCGGGGTCGGCTGTAAACTTGGTACCGAGATAATAATCCCTGTTCTCATAGCGCTCATTCCATAGAGCCCACTGGGCATCGGGCAGCAGCCCTTTTTCGTAAACCGCCTTGACGTTGGATTTCACCCTATCCCAGTAATCGTCATAGGCCTTGTAAACATAGGGTGTCGTATTGGTCATGGCACCGATACCCCAGGCATTACCGGGGATATCATACAAGGCATAAGGTGTGAACTTTGAAGGGTCATTTGAATTCACCCATTCGAGTGCTTCTGTGTCACCATGGCCTGCGGCCCAAGTCATGAGTTGGGCAATATCCTGTTGTAGTTCCCAGACGCTTGTGGTATTTATAGATTCAGACTTCAGCTGCAAGGCCTGATTAAAAGTTTGAGAAATGGGTTTAACAAAACCAATGGGTAACAAAATTAAAACAAAGTCAATTGCTATCCACAAAATATTCTTCTTAAATTTAAACACTATGGTAACTTGAAATAAATCATGTTGCAAGCTTTAATGCCGTCGATAACAATTTTAGCAAAGGAGACGAGATGAAAAAAATGTTAGCAGCGACTCTTATCGGACTGCTCTTTAGCGGAGTATTTGCTGAAGCCAAGTTTGATCTGTCCGGACAGATGAGATATCGTTTTGAGTGGGAGGCAAAAGATTTTGACTCCAATACGAATTCACATAATTTTTCTCTCCTGAGAACAAGATTGAATGTGAATTTCAAACCCAGTTATGATCAGGGTGTTTTTCTGCAGCTACAGGATTCCCGACTGCTGGGTGAAGAAAGAAATCCCGGTGTAAATCCATATAGCAATGTGACCTTGACCGATGGCAGCGCTGATAGATTTGATCTCCATCAGGGTTATTTTTATCTGAAAAGTCTCTTTGGTCTGTGTCTTGATTTTAAAGTGGGCCGCATGGAAGCGCCCTATCCCCCGGAACGTATTTTAGGAGCTGTCGGTTGGAGCAATATTGGCCGCAGTTTTGATGGTATCTTCTTGAAATACTACTGGATGTATGGTGATCTGGATGTCTTTAACTTCAAGGAAATCGACCCTGATCAGGTCGGCGGGGACAAAGACCTTTTGGGGGCCTATGTAAATTTCAATATGCCCGAATCCTATAAAGTGTATGGCTTTTTCCTAAATGAGACCATGTACAAATGGGACCGTTACACCACCGGTTTTTACGCACATGGGGATTTTGGGAAATGGTTCCATGATACAGAATTTGCCTACCAGTTCGGCAAAGATGACATCAATAATTTCAATTATAATGCCTTCATGTATGCCTTTACAGTTGGAATTCGTTTTGATCCCTATACTCTATCAGCAGGGATTGATTTCTTGAGTGGAGATGACCCTGGAACCAGCGATTATGAATCCTTTTTCAATGGTTATGCCACCAATCACAAATATTATGGTTTCATGGATTATTTCGTGCTGAACGATGCCTCCGGTCTGCAGGACCTGCACATCAAATTTTCCGGTCTGAATCTGTTGACACTGGATACGAAAGCTGCCTTACACATTTTTTCAACAGATCAGGATTTGGGCGGCAATTCCAACTACGGCAACGAACTGGATCTAACCTTTACCCAGCATTACAGCAGTAACACCAGCTTTGTTGGTGGGTTTTCCTTTTTCACTCCGGGAGATATCATGAAAGCGACTATGGGAAAGGATACTTCCACCTGGTTCTATTTTATGACGGTTGTGAATTTCTAAACTATCATCCTTTCAAAAAATCAAAAAGGGGCACATAGTGCCCCTTTTTGTCTAATAAATGTTTTGGGTGCTAACAATGCTGAAATCGATATAATCGATATATCGTAAATTTCAATATGATTCGATTGGAACAAATAATTGAGGTCTCAGCCAATCAACAAATCGTGTGGGGTTTCCTGTCTGATGTTTCCAGGAGCCTGGTCTACAATCGTTTTCATAGAGATATATTTTTACCCGGCAGTTACAATTTGAAGCAGGATGACGAGTTCGTGATTCATCATAATTTCGGCATCAACACCATTGAAATGACAGCCCGGGTGCTGCGGTGGCTGCCCCGGAAGAAATTTACAATTGAAGAATATAATAAACAGCAGCCGGAAAGAGGATTCCGACATATTTGCAGTTTTGAGATCAGTGCTTTAAATAACAGCACTGCTATTTGCTACACGTTGGAGGGATCTTTGAGCAACAGACTCAAAGAAGCATCTCTGAAACCTATGCTGAGAGGTATTATGAAATCTGAATTGCAAAAGATCAAACAAGCGATCGAATCTTCCTCTAGGCTGGATTCCCCTCTTGAGATACAGGGCGTCCCAACTTGAACCTGAATTGCTGACCTGCTGGTTGATTTGAGCATCCAATACGTACCCATCAGTCTTCCATCCTGCAGGTTGTTTCAGGGGCAAAGATTCCATTAAATTTACGACTCTATTTTCAACCATTTAAATAAAAGACAGGAATTATGGAAAGTAAAATCCGTGAAGTCAATTCTTTCACGAAGGAAATCGATATCACCGTCCCCTGGGATGATTTAAAAGATCAATTTCAAGCAGAATTTAATAAATTCAGGGCAAAATACAGCCAACCCGGATTTAGAAAAGGAAAAGTACCAGTCAGCATTCTTAAGAAAAATTACGGGAGTGCTCTGGAAATGGACTTTGCCGATAAAGCCTGCAATGAATATTATCAAACAGCGCTTGATGAATTACAGGTTGATCCCATCGCCCGTGCTCAGATCAATGATCTTGATTTTCATGAAGGAGAAGATCTTCATTTTAAAGCTGTCTTTGAGGTAAAACCTCCGGTAAAACTGCCTAATTATTCAAAAAAAATAAAAATAACAACCGTCCATTTGTCACCGACAGATACGAATTTTGATGGATTTTTAAAGGAAAAACTGCAGCAATTGTCAACCTTCGAACCGTACGACGGTGGCGCGGAGGAAGGTCAAATTATCAAAGGTGAATTTCAGGAAATCGATGCAGATGGCAATGCTGCTGCAGGGAAAGATCCTGAGCATAAATATTTTCTCCTTGGGGGAAAGGATTTTTCGGGAGAAATCCTACAGGCTTTCCTGGGAAAGAAAAAAGGGGATATCCTGGAAGTAGATCTGCCAGTACAGGGGAAAGCCACAAAATTTGAAGTCACGATTGAACAGATCGAAAAACAGATCATTCCGGAAGTATCCGAAGAGATCATTAAGAAAATAGACCCTGAAGCAGCAACACTTGATGATCTGAAAACGAAGGTCATGGGTGTCATGAAGAAAAAGCTGGACGACGAATTTAACATTAGTGTAGAGAATAAGATCATTGATTATTTTGTTGAGAACTCTACCGCCGATGTGCCCACATCCTGGAAAGAGAATTATCTAAAACACATAATTGAAGATTTTCGCAAACAGTTAAAACCGGGACAATCCTTGAATGAAGAGGAAATTCGCAAAACCCACAGCGTAAGTACAGACCGCAGTTTGAAATGGCATCTCATCAGAGAAGCATTATTAAAAGAAGAAAACTTAGATGTCTCTGATGAAGCGATCAATGAACGTATAGAAAAACTCATCAGTGGCAATGAAAAAGAAGCAAAAAAAATTAGGGCATATTATAAAAAATCAGAGCATAGAGCCGATCTGAAAGAAGATATATCAAACGAGATTCTGTTCGAGCGTCTGAAAGACTTTACTGTTATCAAAGAAATTGCCAAAACCACTGATGGATTCAGAGAGGAAAACAAAACCAATGAATGAGCGGGCATCCATGCTGGTACCCATGGTGGTCGAACAGACCGCACAGGGTGAACGAGCCTATGATATTTACTCCAGATTACTGAAAGAACGCATTATTTTTTTGGGCAGTACTATTGACGATTATGTCTCCAGTTTGATCATCGCCCAGTTGTTGTATCTTGAAGCGGATGATCCGGAAAAAGATATTTACATGTACATCAACAGTCCCGGGGGTGTTATCTCTTCAGGTCTCGGTATCATCGACACCATGAATTACATCAAACCCGACGTTGCGACCATCTGCCTGGGGCAGGCAGCCAGCATGGCGGCCATCATTTTAAGTGCAGGAGTAAAGGGAAAACGCTCAGCACTGATGAATTCCAGGGTCATGATCCACCAGCCCATGGGGGGAGTTCAGGGTCAAGCAACTGACATTGAGATACACACCAAAGAGATATTATTTATCAGGGAGAGACTCAACAAAATTCTGGCTCAAAATACGGGCAAATCCGTAAAAACCATTGAAAAAGATACAAACAGGGATAATTTCTTGTCAGCGGAAAATTCTCTCAGTTATGGTATTATTGACCAGATCATTAAAAATCGCAAACAAGGGAAAAAATGAGCAAAAGAACAACGGGCAGCAAGGGGATTCGATGCTCCTTCTGCGGCAGCTACGAAAATGATGTAGCCATGATGGTAGAAGGACAAACGGGTTACATCTGTGATCTATGCGTTTTTTCTGCTAATGATATTGTACACGAAAACCTGCTGAATCATAAAAACCTTTCAACCAAACCGATTGACCAAAAACCGGCTGATATCAAACAAGAGCTGGACAAATATGTGATTGGCCAGGAATATGCAAAGAAAATTGTCTCTGTTGCCGTGTATAACCATTACAAGAGAATTGACCAGAAACCGTCAAAGGATGATGTTGATCTGGAAAAAACCAATATACTGCTAATCGGTCCAACCGGTACGGGCAAAACGCTAATTGCCAAAACTCTGGCCAAAATGCTGAATGTTCCCTTTGCAATTGCAGATGCCACTGTTTTGACGGAAGCAGGTTACGTGGGTGAGGATGTGGAGAATATACTTGTGCGTCTCTACCAGTCCGCCAATTTTGATGTTCAACGGACAGAAATGGGAATCATCTATATTGATGAGATCGATAAAATCGGCAAGCGGGACAGCAACATTTCCATAACCCGTGATGTCTCGGGAGAAGGAGTTCAGCAGGCTCTGTTAAAAATTCTGGAGGGCACTGTATCCAACATTCCCCCGAAAGGCGGGCGCAAGCATCCCGAACAACCGCTTGTTGCTATCAACACATCAAACATTCTGTTCATCTGCGGAGGTGCATTTAATGGCATTGAAGAAATCATCCAGCGGCGGCTTGCAGGCGGCGGGATCGGTTTTGAACGGGCTGTAAAAACAAAATTAACCCGTGACCAAATCCTTAAGAATGTCGAACCGGAGGATCTCATCAAGTTCGGATTTATCCCTGAATTGGTGGGTCGTTTACCCATGACTGCATTGTTGCACGAACATAACGAAAAAGCTTTGCTTTCCATCCTTAGTGAACCGAAAAATTCCATCATTCGGCAATATCAAAAATTATTTGAAATGGAAAATATAAAATTGGTATTCCAGGATGATGCACTGCAAGCAATTGCGCAGATTGCCATTAATAAACATACAGGAGCCAGAGCTTTACGATCTATCATGGAGCGGATCATGATGGATATCATGTACGAAACACCCTCGATAAAAAATATTGAATCTGTCACGATCTCAAAGTCTGTGATCGAAAGTGGGGCAAAACCACTGTATAAAAAAATCCGTAAAACGGCATAGAGGTAGGCTGCAGGCAGACTCCTCCGAAGAAAATTAAGAACCCAAAGTGCCATATTTTTAACCTGATCCTCTCAAGCTCCCACTTCTAAAAGGAGAATAGATGCGGTTGGGCTTTCTTTTTTATCTGAATCACACCCGCCACAATACAACTTGTCGGGTAAACCCGTCACAATACATCCTGCCGGGTAAAGATTAAACGGATTAACGGATTTCACGGATGGAGAATGTGATGAAACCGTTTTAACGGTTTATGGGAACGGCGGGCAAACCCGCCACAATACAACTTGTCGGGTAAAGATTAACGGATTTCACGGATTTACACAACCCCGGAGGGGTTGAATATGAATAGAAAACAGAGTAGCACCAGCAGCAACCCTGAAGGGGTTGAATTGAATTGCAGAACAGAAATTGAATATCCCGAGCCTTCAGACCGGGGGGAGAGGGAAAAGCAAGAATCGGGCTTTAGCCCAATTGAAAGGGTGGCCTGGCGGCCCACGGATTTATCCGTGTGTGAGAAGGTTAAAATCCATAAATTTAGGTATGAGAAAATAGATATAACTGTTTTAATAGGGATATTGAAATGTATAGACTAATCATTGGCATATTAGGGATTATTTTACTGTGTAATAGCTGTGCTGTAGCGACAAAGGGCTATGTTTCAACCGAATTGGACCATCAGCAGAAGAAAATCGAATCCTCCGCCCGGGCACTGGATTCACTTTTCGTCAGTTACCGGGTACAGATTGATTCAAATAAGCAGCAACTGGCACGACTTACGGAGCAGCAGCAGACCCTGAAAACATCTGCCCGGGTACTGGATTCTCTGCTCACGAACTATCAGGTTAAGATTGATACAAATGCTGTTCGCCTTACCAATTTGCTGACAGCCTATGATGTTCTGAAATCTGAAATGCAGGTCATACGGAAAATCGACATTCCCGATTTACAGGCCCGGGATCAGCAATTTGAAACTTTAACCGCAAACCTGATAAGCGAACTGGAGACACTCTCGCGGCAGTCTCTAA
>CAZIYQ010000098.1:0-10074 GCA_964543505.1 uncultured bacterium
CTATTCGCCGTAGCAACGCCTTGATTATTCCCTGCAGCAAATCCTTTATTCTGTTTGTTGCGGATAAGATGGTAGTGGTCATTTTTTTGCACGAGATCTTGCAAATACTTTTGTGTACCGTCACTAGAAGCATTATCAACAAATATGATCTCATGAGGGTAAACCGTATGTTCTTGGATTGAACGTACACATTTTTGGGTGTACTCAAGTGCATTAAAGGTGAGCATAATGATGGAAACAAGGGGAGTTTCTGTGCTGAAACGTGAAATATTTTCAAAAATCCTGACAAGCTTTTTATGGACAGCTTCGGGACTCCAATTTTTTTTTACATGCTCTTTCCCGTTAATTGACAACCTGGACCAAAGCTCTTTAGATTGATATAGGTTAACAACCTGCATGGCTAATTCGTGAGTGGTGTCAGCAATAAGGGCATGTTCTCCATCGACAATTTTCATACCTTCAGCCCCAATTGATGAGGTTACAACGGGGATCCCCCACGAAAATGCTTCACCAATTTTGCCTTTCATTCCTGCTCCATAACGAAGAGGACTGATCGATACTCTGGCAGATTTCAAAAATGGAGACAGATCTTTCTGGAAACCCGTCACTGTAACACTTGGGCTGGCGAGGTGAGACACAAGCCTATCAGCTGCATTCCCTACAATTTGAAGCTGAATATCAGGGATGTTTTGTGTTATTTCCGGCAGGACTTCACCACAAAAATACTCCACAGCATCTTTGTTCGGTGGATGATTAAAGTTTCCCACAAACAGCAGATCCCTCGTTTTTTCAAATTGACGTTCAAAATCAATATTGGGATGAATATTCGGGACAATGTCCACCGGCGTTTTCTTTACTTCCTTTTGAATCGTTGCCTTATCAGTATCCGTCACCACCCATAAATAATCTGCTTTTTCATAAATTGCTACTTCCCTCACTTTTTTGTTCTTAGCTCGAGTAATTAGCACTTTATCTTTTTTCAATTCCGCTTCTCTTATTTCTCGGACATAATGAATATCGACACTGTCGATTATTATTTTTGTTGCGGGTGAAGATTCACGAATCAGGGGTAAATAATAAGTAGCCAAATACCAAAAATCCAGAATTGCATAATCGTAAGTACGTTCTCTAAACAAAATTTTATAGTTAATATTGGCTTTCCGCCCTTTTTGGGCTACCCCTGCTGCAGCCATTGCCGATACATCATATACTATGCACATTACGCCCAGTTTTTCAAGCATAGGTTGATAGACATCAGCATGCATCTCATTTCGAGCAATAAATGTAATATGATAATTCATTTTTTTTAAGCTTTTGATGATCTGCAAAAGACGGAAAGAACCGGAGGCTCGGTCAAACATTGGTAAAAAGGGATCGATGATTAATATATTTTTCCTCGCATTTCGCTCAGAGGCGGATATTACATTCGCTGCATTATTTTCTTTTTGGTTCTGTAATTCGGTACGCCATTTATTGAGGAATTTCTGCCGGTTGATGATCTGGAATTTCTTAAAACCGGAATTCAGATCCGTACCCGCCGTTTTACCCTCATAGTGGGTAACCACGCTGTAAGGATGATAGTAAACTTTGTACCCTTCTTTCCTGGCGTTAAAACACAAATCTGTATCTTCGTAATAAGCTGGTGCGAAGCGAGTGTCAAAGCCCTCAATTTCGTCCCAAAACACTTTTCGGACCAATATGGCAGCACCCGAGCAGTAATCTACTTCCCGGACATAATTATAACGAGCATCATCAGGGTTTTGGCCTCTCCCGTAATTCCAGCCATTGCCATCTGAAAAAATAATTCCGCCTGCTTCCTGCAGCGTATTATCGGGATAAACCAGTTTCGATCCAATGACAGCACAATCAGGATGATCATTGGCAAATTCGACAAGTGGTGTTAACCAGCTTTCCCGAACTTCTGTGTCATTATTAAGGCAGAATAAATAATCTCCAACTGCAATCTTCGCAGCCTGATTATTGGCATCCACAAAGCCAAAATTGGATTCATTGTGAATAACCCTGATCTTTTGATGTTTTTTCTTTAGTTCTTCCAGATATTCAAATGTATCATCGGTGGAAGCATTATTTACAATAATGATCTCATACGTTGGATGATGTGTATTCTTTAGAAGAGCATCAATACATTTTTTCGTGTATTCCAGTTTGTTGAAAACAGGGATGACTATCGATACAAATTGATTGTATTGCTTGGAATCAAAATGGTTCAAATTCGGGTCGATAACATGTCTGCCAATTTCTATAAGATCTTTATCAGATTCGAGGAAGGTCTTAAGCTTTCCGAGAGATTCATCTCTTTTTGTTGAGAATAAATCTTCATATTCAATTTTTAAAGCGGGAAAATTTTTAGCATACTTTTCTGCACGCTGATTGTAAATATTGTAGAGTTCATTTGATTTAGCTTCAGAAAAGGAATTACGATGTGCCAATGAAGCGGTAACCGCTTCTTTTCGTCTGGTTATGTAAACAATTTTTATATTTTCTGGCAATACATCTTTCCAAACCGGTATTGTTAAACACATCCTGGGATCCTTTATTACAACCTTTTTATGATCCTTAAAGATGCTGTCCATCATCGATTGTTCAGAATTAATATGTAAATTCTCAATTGTGCTCTCATGGGGAGGATTGTCCCAACTTCCATGGCACATTTTTAAAATATTATCATTAACTGCAACAATGCCGATATTTTCATAAAATCCTTTTGGATTGTCTGCTGCAGGCTGAATTAAGTCATTCTCGCCTCCAGCAAAATATCCTGCGTTGGCAATGATATTTGTCACCAGTGATGTACCGCTCCGGTGCATACCCAGAACGATAACGTATTCTCTGTTTTTCATTTAAAAATTACCTTAATATTACAGGAATAAATTGACTATCTTTTCATTAGGAATAGTGCCTTACAAATCCGAATCCTGAATCTCTCCCAGCAGTATTTCCATATCAATCCACCCAATGAGTTTGCGCGTAAAATTCGTCCTTCTGTGGTCTGCCATCGATGCATTTCAGCTTTTCGTTTTTATGTATTTTTCGAGCATCATCGGCATATCAGCATTGGGCAGCAGCGCTGATTTATTTTCTTCTTGTATCCTGGTGTAAACTTCCTCGCGGTGGATGGGGATTTCCAGCGGAGCCTTTACACCGACTTTAGTCTGGCCCGATGGGCTATCCAGGATCGTAATGATGATATTGTTTCCAATCCTGATACTTTCTCCTGACTTCCTTGTCAAAACTAACATTTTAAATTCCTTTTAGCATCCCACTTGTAATTTTTTTATCTCTCTTAAATATCATCTTTCCTAATTCCTAATTCAAGCCTTTGGCGAGTGAATACTCAAGTGGTAGCGAAGTATCTTCGAGGATGGCCTGGAATCCTTTTTTTGTTTTGGGATTAATAACAAGAGGTGCCCTCGTATTGGCCGTCAGTTCATGGGTTTTATGATTCACTTTCAAGATCAGAAATACAACCGCGTCCTCACTATCGCGAAGGTTAACCTTTGATAACTCATTATTGGGGATGGCGATCTTTTCATGAATTGCCAGCATTTTTGATTCGATGATGAGCATTGAAATAGCAGATTCCTCATCCGATTGGATGACACAAAATGGTTGATAATCCTGTAAGACGGAGATATTGAATTGGGTAAATACTTCGAACCCCGGCAAGCCGAAAGGGAATTCGATTTTTACTGCCTGAGCAAATTCCTCTCCACCAAATAGCATTGATTCGGTCAATTCCTGCTGTTGATTTGTGGTAGTTTCAGTTTGTTTGTTCATTTTAAGAAATCCATTATATTGGTCTTGACAACATCAGACATCGTTTGGAGAGCTGCCTGATAAGCCATTTGTTGGGTATTGTATTTGGTTATGACCTCTGCCATATCCACATCTTCGCTTTGTGATAAGTACGAAGTCAAATTCACATTGGCCGTTTCGATACGTTGACTCGTCATATCCAATCGATTAGAGAGAGACCCCATCCGCGTCTGGAGTGCCAGCACCTGAGCGGACGCTTCGCTGATGGGCTCAATAGCATTTTCAATTGCAGACTGATCATCGGCGTTAAGTGCATCCCTCAGTGCGATCAGCGAATCAAACATCTGAGTATCCATCAATTCCTGACCGCTAATATTTACCGATACAGTGGTATTGTCATCGATCGTTCGATTGATTGCACCTGTATCCCCTGTATAGGTTACAGTTGATCCGTCAAACTGAAAAGGCTCTGCCTGAGTTTTTGTCCCACCAAAGATATAGCTGTCCATCTGTTTACTGTTTGCAAGGTTGATCATATCCTGGAGGACGCCATCAACTTGTTCTGCCATTGCAGACCTTGCCTCTGTGGTAACACCATCGGTGGCGCCTTGTATTGCCATGATCTTTAAACCGGATAAATTGTTGTAAAGGTCATTCAAGCGGTCTGACGTTGCGTCGGTCCACATAGTACCATTTGTGATATTTTTTAAATATTGTGCATTCCTGCCCAGAGCCTGTTTAAATCGTGAGGCAGCGATGAATTCCCCCGGGTCATCTGAAGCCTTTGCTAACCGCTTACCGGATGCGATACTGTTGTTTAGAGAATTGAGTGACTCTTTTGCAGAGTTGAGGCTGTTCAGCAAATTCCTCGTTAACATTGACTGTGTTACTCTCATTGAAGTCCTTATTTTTTAGTGCTTGACTCACAAATATTTGTGCAATTATCGGCTATCACCGCTCAAACCATATTGATCACTGTATCCATCAAATTTTTGACGGTGGAGATAATCCTGGCGGCTGCTTGATAACCTTTTTCGTATTCCACCATTCGTGTCATTTCTTCATCCAGCGATACACCGGAAACCGCATCACGTTGATTCTGAAGGCTGGCAAGCAACATATTCTGGTTGTTTCGCAAAGATGAGGCTTCCTGGACCTGATGCCCGATATGACCGATCAACGCTTGATAGAAATCAGAGGCCGTCGTTCCACCAACAATACTACCGTTCTGCAAATCGGAAATGGATTGTGCAACGCTGCCATCACCGGGCGTATCCGCTGCAGCAGAAGTTGCGATGAGCCCAAGATCATCCACGATGGAGTCATTAACAGCAATGCTCCCCGCATCCACGCTCTCGACAGAAAAGAAGTCAATCCCACCTACGCCATCGGTGTTGTATCCACTCCTATGGATCGTATTCACCTGGTCAGCAATGGATGCGGCCAGTTGATTTAATTTTGCGAGATAATCCGGAATCTGCTCGTTTGTTGTTTTCAAAAGGCTGCCAATTTCACCGGAGGTGATGTCGATTGGATTGCCACCTTCAGCAAGTTGGATCGCCACTGTTTTTAGACCATTTGTGTCTGTGACTTCCGTCTGAAGATGATTCTGAAAATCACCATGCAATAAAACCATACCTCCCGTTGAAAGAACCATCTGTCCGTTTGAATCTTCATGAACATCGAGATTGATCAAATTTGAAAGATTACTGATCAACACATCCCTTTGATCCAGTAATTCAAAAGAGCCACCCGATGTTATACTGTCATTGACTGATTTTAACTCGTCCAATATCTGGTTTACTTCACCAACTTTCTGGTTGATGTCTTCAGCGGTTTGATTATTTTTCCCGATCAGATCATCATGCACTCTGTTGAAGGTAGAGGCCAATTGGATGCCTTTATCCTTGACATTGCTCTTAAGCGAGAGGTTTCCCGGTTCATTGGCCAGGTTATTCCAGGAGTTCCAAAATTCACTCATGACATTTGACAGAGCTGATTGATCAGGTTCTCCAAAAATATTCTCTATCTGCGTTAGATTTGTTTCATCCATGGCATATTTGCCACTGGACTGATACTCAAGGTTCAGCTGCTGTTCAATGTAGCGCTCGCGAATATGAATAGCTTCACCCTGAGTGTACATTCCATTTAATTTGCTGAATCCCAGAAAGGCTCTCGACGTGGTCACATATGAAAGATCTACCTGCTGACGTCGATACCCAGGTGTGTTGACATTGGCAATATTATTGGCCGTGATGCCGATGGCACGTTGTTGCGTTAGCAGGCTCTGTTTTGAAATATTCAGCAGATTTAATAATGACATCAGAGTCCCTTCAAATTGTACAGTTTAAAATTTTATTCTCATTGTCGAGCTCTTTGGTAACACCATCATTGTTATATAATTTTGGTTTGCCTTTATCACATCTCAAAAAGATATTGATCAATCCCTGGATGTGGGAAATTGAAGAATTCAATAAAAAGCTGTTCTCACTATTCAGTTTGGAGATATGATCTACTTTGTTCTTCAGTTCGTACCGTAAATTGTATAGTTTTATTTTTTGTACTTCTTCTGCCGCTGATATGATATCTGAAAGGCTGGGAAGTATTGGGTTATCGCCCACCAGATTTAAAAAACTCATCATGAGATCTTTTCTTGCCTGAGCTATTTCAAGACCCGATTTAACGAGTGTCTGTTCTTCGCTGACGCATTTATGAAGTTTATCAAGATCACCATCGATAATCGATTTTTGCTTTTTACGAAGTACAGAATCAAGCTGCTGATAGGTATTTGTCTCACGTTCTAGAACTTCAATAAGATCTGCAAAAAATACATCATTGTTGAGTAATTTATCTTCCATCTGTGTCTTCTTTCATTGTTGAAAGGGTCATCATCTTTGTCAAATCAATTTGTTGCAGTGTTGGTTGATTGTTAATTTCATCAAACTCAACTGAATCATCTTTGTCCGCCAATGATCCATAGATCATATCCGAAAGTCCAACACCGCCCTGTTCAGCAATCGCATCACCGAGGACCGTGCTGAACATCATTGCGGACATGGAATTTTTTGTACCCCCTAGATTGCTTTTTGGAATTGTTTTTTCCATAGCTTTAATCATCTGGGTAATAAATACGGCTTCCAGTTTTTGACTTTGGACTCTCAATTCCGCGTCCCGGGCAGCTGACATCTGTCGTTTAGCCTGATCGTCGGTTGCATTGGGTTTACATTTGAGTTTGTTAACCGAAATTAAGTCACTTTTCATTTCCATACCTGCCCTGCCTCACATAATGATGAGTTTAGCATTTAAAGCACCTGCAACCTTCAAAGCCTGAAAAATTGCTATCGTATCTCTCGGTTTCACGCCCATCTCATTCAAGGCTGCCGCGAGATCACTGACGGAAGTGGTTACGGGTACGACAGCGGCAGTACTTTCTTCCTCATTCACGGTTGTTTCGGTCACCGGCACGACAACAGTTTCGCCGGCATTACTGAATGAAGCACTCGGTTGTGAGATGATGGGCCTTTGACTGGTGTGAATCGTAAGATTACCATGGGATACCATGACCTCAGATATTTTCACATTTCCACCCGCTACAATTGTACCGGTTCTTTCATTGATAACGACTCTTGCGTCAATATCAGGATCAACCAGCAATGTCTCGATATCGGCAATGAAAAAGACTAATTTTTCAATACTGTCGATAGAATCCGGATGCGTCAATTCCACTACCCCCGCGTTGAGAGGATGGGCCAACCATCCGCTTGTGGAATTATCCTGAACTGTGCCCGCCGTATATGCCCCATACTGAAGATTGATCTCATCGGCGATCCTGCTAGCGGTAACAAAATCGGGATCCGTAAGCAGTAATCTCACGGGTCTATCCAAACTGAAATCGGTTTGCATTGTCGCCGTTTTCAGAGTTGCCCCATTGGGAACCCTGCCCACGAGAGAATGATTCTTCCGCAATTTTTCCCCGGCTTCGGTCTCAATATTATAGCCCCCGATGCTAACCGGACCCTGGGCCTGTGCAAGATACGTCCCGTCCATTGCCATTAACGGGGTCATCAGCAATACTCCACCTTCCAGACTTGTGGCATCTCCCAACGATGAAACGGTCACGTCAAATAGCGATCCTACTCTTCCGAATGTGGGTGTTTTTGAGGATACCATCACCGCAGCAACATTCCGTGTTCTCATATTACCAGGTGAAACGGTTATTCCGAATTTCTCCAACATATTGCTGATGGTCTGTACGGTAAAAGCTGATCCTCGATTCCCTGACGAGCGATCACCCGTGCCATTCAATCCAATTACCAAACCGTAGCCGATAATGGAAGTTTGATTTGTATTTTCAATTGTTGTAATGTCCTTCAGCCGTACGCGGGAAGGCAGCAATGTCATTAGCAACAGGCTAAATACAATTGCTTTTATTGATCGGATAAAAATCATTTTAAACCACCTGAAAAACCAAGTCCCAGCAAACCCAGTGTCAGAAGCGTAACTGTCCAGCGTTTCATGGTGCCCGGCTTCATTACTTTATTAGCCAAACCTGATTTTTTATAACGTATCTTGGCATCAGCGATTTTATACGAATACACCGTATTATCTGCCCTGACATCTCTCGGTCTAACGGTCCCCTCGAGTTCCATTAAATTTTTCTCGCCATTGACTTCTACTGTCCGTTTACCGTGGATTTTAAACAATCCCGCAGGCGTAACCTCTTCAATGGTTACAGAGAGTTTTCCCAGAAGTTGATCCTGTTGCGATGTCTTGGCAATCCCAGCATGAGACCCGCCCAGATTGCTCGAAGCGCTAAACAGCGGCAAGAAGCCGGTTCCGCTGCCAAACTGTCCCGATACAGAACCATCGACAGAAGATGCTGTTGAAGTTGAACTGTTGATTTTGGATTCCTGTGAGGCATTTGCATTTTCAACAATCAGCACGGTAATAACATCACCGGTTTGCCTCGCTTTGTGATCTGTGTAAAGTGACATTTGAGAATTCATGCTCTGTCCAAAGAGAACCATAAACACTGTACTAAAAATGGAGAAGTGTATTAGTTTTTTCATATTTATCTCATCTTTACCAGAACATCCTCGGGGCTTGTAAGAATGCCTGTTAATCTTTTACCGGTTTTGACACAAGTGACATCGATATCCTCTCCAACGACAGCTTCGTGTCTTAAAACTCCGGCTGTAGTAATGGTAAGACCTGCAGTGACAAGCTGAATATTAACTTTGTCCCCTTTCAGGGCATCCGGATAAACTTTGACCATGCTTCTCTGTAGCTGTCTGTTCTTCGGGATCATCTGCCTGGCGACTTTACCCGCCAAATCGTAAGGAGATCGATAGTATTGATCTAAATTTTCATGCAATGTGGTCTCAACAAGATCCAAATCATCTTTTTGGATTTTTTGCCCCCGGGTTAACCGCACTTTCGTTTGTACCACGGGAATCGTTACCGCAGCATCAAGTACCAATTGTATTCTATCCAATACTTGTTCTCCCCGCCTGACCGATATCCAAACCGTCTGATAGCCCAGCTTAATAGGCTGGTGCTGCGATTCCACAGTGAGGGAATAATCCTCTTCAGGAAGTACTATTTCTGGCACATGACGATAATCTAGACTTATTGCAGATTCCGGGACGTCAAATGCAGTGGCGTAAAAGTTGACCAGTTCTCCCCGAATCAGAGACGTCAAATGTAACGGTTGCTCTGGCATCATATACACTAAACTAAAAAAGGAGAACAAGAGAAGAACTGGTCTAAAACGCATCATTAGGAGTTATCGTTTTATATTATTTGTAATTGCTAGAAGTTCATCAGCAGTTTTAACCGCTTTTGAATTAATCTCATAGGCCCTCTGTGAAACAATCAAGCTGATCATTTCCTGTACAACATCCACATTCGATTTTTCCAGGTAGCCCTGCAGAGTGCTGCCAAAGCCATCATCTCCGGGCATTCCGTAGGATGCCTGACCAGAGCTTTCTGTTTCGGAATACAGATTACCGCCGATAGCTTTGAGTCCGGCAGGGTTCATAAAAGAAGCGAGCTCTATCTGCCCAATCTCCTCCGGGTCTATCTGACCATCTGTGAGGATCGAGACAGTTCCATCCTGTTTAATATTGATGCTTGTCGTATCTTGAGGAATTGATAGTTCTGGATAAACCGAGAGGCCGGTAATGGTGACCACATTACCCTGTGAATTAACTCTGAAAGTTCCATCTCTGCTATATGAAATTGTACCATCAGAATTCATTATTTGGAAAAACCCTCTGCCATTAATGGCGACATCGA
>CAZIYQ010000099.1:0-9988 GCA_964543505.1 uncultured bacterium
AGCAGAGATGTTTTACCATGGTCAACATGACCCATAATCGTTACCACAGGCGGACGTTTTATGGCGTTCTTGAGATCTTCCTCATTTTCCTTGGTTTGTATAATTTCTTCACCAATCTCAATTTTTGTATCAACTGTAAATCCAAATTCATCAGCGATGAGAACAATTGCTTCCATATCGAGACGCTGGTTAATGGTCACCATCATACCGTCGTTAAGACACACTTTAATGACTTCATTAACTGCGACGTCCATCGTCCTGGCGAGGTCATCAACTGTTGTAAACTCAGGAATTTTAATGACTCTCCTGGTTTCAGAAACCTCAATTGGTTCTTCAATATTTTTACTTGATTTCCGAGTTTTTTTCCGCCCTGATTTTTTCCCGAATTGCGGGAGAGGCGGATGTAAGGCTGACTTTTTGGATTTTTCAGCATTTTTTTCCGCCCGGGTCTTGCCACGCTTGGTTTTGTTGATTTTGTCAGCAATTGTAGAGACATCTATCTTTTTCAACTTACGAGGAGCTTGAGGTTTTTCGTCCGTTGTTTTGGGTTTAGAAGCCGCTGCTTTTTTAGGTTGTAGAGCTTTTATTTTCTCTCTTGCCATCGCTTCTTTTTCAGCTCTATCCGGACGACTGACAATTCTTAATCTGTGGAGGGGTTTATCTTCGGATTTTACCGGCTCAATTGGCTTGGTCTGTTGCAATTCTTTGCCAACAATATCTGATTCGGTTGCTTTCGAAACTTCTTCATGAGTTTCCTTTTGGTCAGATTTATTAAAATCTGCCGGGGATGGTTTTTCTTTTAATTTTTTATCTTCTAATCTCTGCTGCTCTTTAGTGATTTTTGATTTTAAAGAGGTAAGAGGATCCATTCGGACTTTTGCAGGCGCAGCATTTACAGGCTGATGTTTGATATCCTTTTTTGAATCTCTTAGAATATCAACATTTCTACGGGTATCAACAACTACTTTTCGGGCTTGTTCTTTCCTGAATCTTTCAATTTGCTGCTTTTCTTTAGAAAACTCATTTATGATTTTCTCATAAATCTCAAAATCGATAGGTGCATTTAAACTGACACCTTCAATACCTTCAGCATTAAGATATTCAATAATATCTTTATGGGAGATATTAAGCTCTTTTGCAATTTGGAAAATTCTTTTTTTTGTCGCAGCATCTGTCATGAATTACTCAGTCTCCCCTACGGTTTCTTCATCATCAGAATCAGAAACCTCACTATTATATTGATTATCGATCTCCAATAAAATATTGCTGATTTTACTAACTGTTTTCTCGCCGAATCCTTTAAAAGATAACAATACCTTTCGATCCATATCGAGAAAATCATTTGCTGTATGAATTTCGTTTTTAGATAACGTCTCTAAAAGAGTCGGGGAAATACCAGGCACTTCATCAAGATAGATAACTTTTTTCTTACCACCTTCATAATCGGATTTCTTAACAGCATCAATCGAATAGCCGGTCACGTCTGAAGCGAGTTTGATATTTTGCCCGTTTTTCCCAATCGCGATCGGAAGCTCTTCATCTTCAAATACGGCCACAACATAGGGTTTCTCTTCATCGATATACAATTGACTTGGTTTCGCCGGAGCCAATGCCCTTGTAATCAGTATTTCCGGTTGATCGCTATAGTTGATAATATCAATCTTCTCACTATTAAATTCACGAACGATTGCCTGAATCCTGCTTCCACGCATACCAACACAAGCTCCCACTGCATCCACACGACGGTCAGATGAGTAAACTACAACCTTGCTGCGATCTCCGGGAACCCTCGAAACCGCCTTAATTTCAATGATTTCTTCTTCGATTTCCGGAACTTCCATCTCTAACAGGCGAGTGAGGAATTTATCGTCGGATCGGGAGAGTATTATTTCCGGACCTTTCGGCGTCCATTCCACACTTTTAATGATCCCCCGGATGGGTTGGCCACGTCTGTAATGATCATTATCGATCTGTTCTGAACGGGGAATAATCAGCTCTGTCTTATCGATGTTTATGAAAATGACATTTCTTTGAATTTGATGCACGTATCCGGTGGCTATTTCACCAATTCTGGATGCATAATCGTCATAAGTCGTTTCTTTTTCGATATCCCTTATTTTCTGTGATAGCTGTTGTTTGGCCAGATTAATCAGTCTGCGTCCAAAATGATCGGGATCAATCACACGAATGAAGGGGTCACCAATTTCGAGTTCGGGTTCAATTTTTTGTACTTCCTCAAGACTAATATCTGTGGCAGGTTCTTCCACTTCTTCGACGACGGTCATTTCCTGATAGATCTCAATCTCACCTCTTTCCATGTTGACGATGACACTAAAGTTATCACACTCCTCACCATATTTTTTTTGGATTAGAGTCATGAATAAATCTTCTATAATAGTTCCAAGATTCGTTCTATCAATGCTCTTTTCCCGAGCCACACTGGTGAATGCTTCTATGAGTTCCTTATTGTTCACTTCTTATTCCTTGAGTGGTTAAATAAAATGTTATTGTTTATATAAACAGAAAGTGGGTTCAAGCCCACTTTCTTCCGCCAAAATTTAACCGATATCCTATTATTATTCCTACTTGTTAAATTACATGTGAGCCAGATATTTGGCTTCCGCCAATAGATCTTCTAATTCATTTTTAATAGTAAATTTCAGATCATCCTTCTGCTGAAGTTTATGAGCCTCTTCGTAGGCATTATTATAATCACCTTTTAAGATATAGGCCCTTATGATGTTCAATTCATACTCTTCTGTGAGGGATGGGAAACCATCCATTGACTTTGCCCTTTTATAATATTTAATGGCAGCATCAGGGTCATCGTTATTTAAAGCCAGATTGCCTTTTAAAATATCAACGGAAGCAAGAATAATTTCATCATCTGAACTTTTAAGCTTATCTGCTAACGTATTTACTCTCTCATCTTCTCCTTTTTTCATGGCATCTTCGATGAGAAATAAGCGTGCATAATCTGCAGAGTTTGTACCACTATAATCATCTTCAACCGCCTGAAAATTTAATAGTGCAAGATCTGCCTGACCGTCATCATACAAATTCAATGCTTTGCCGAATAAAACATTCGCTTCGGTTTCAAGAGTTTGCTGATGATAATTATAATAAGCTAAAAATAAAATTGCAATGATAACAATTGGACCATACTGCATAATTTTTTTCTGATTTTCATTCAGAAATTCAAATATTTTTGCAAGGGTCTCCCGAACCGCATCATGTTTAAATTCTTCTTTGTGAGCCATAATTCCCTTTTACCTTAAAATCGTACCCTCGTCCGGAATCGAACCGGAAACCTTTCACTTAGGAGGCGAACGCTCTATCCTATTGAGCTACGAGGGCTCAATTTCGAAAATTCTTCTATCCTATAGCCGGTAATATTAGACGTTATATTGTCTTCTAAACAATAATTTTTAATGTATCAACAAAAGTTTAGCCGTCAAGGATTCCTTCCCCTTTTCCTCCATTATCAGATACACACCCGATGATACCCGGCGACCTGATGAGTCTAATCCTGACCAATGAACCCTGATGGGGGCATCAGGTGGCGGTGATCCATCGTAAAGAGTGATCACTCTCTCACCCAGCAGATTATAAATCTTGAGAGTGATATGCTCATTTGAAGAAGTAAAAACAGTGGCCGTCAGCTGATCTTGAGTGCTTGGGAAAAAAGGATTTGGGTAAACTGACAGTTTTTCATCGGATGCGTTTGATTGAGTAGATGTCGAGTCCGCATAAAATAACCGGATTATCCAATTACCCTGTAGCGGCTGCCCCCCTACTGTTAACGAGGATATATTATTAAAATTCTCTCCGTCCAGTGAATAAAATGAATGGTGATTGTTTGAATTTGAATGATTATCCGGATAGGAGGAACTGTATCCAATGGCATTCCCTACGGTTTCAAGTTCTATAAAAATAACATCATTTTCAATAAATATTCCCTCTGCTGAAAGATCGATGGTAGTCCAACCAGGTCCATTCGGGGCACAAATAGTTTCTGAATAGGAGGGTGTAAAAGTCATCCCTTTTTTCCTTACTTTTACCGTGACGGGGGCATCGCTTCCGACTTTAAACGAAATTCCACTGACCAGCACGGCGGCATCCTGCGGAAATTCATTGGTAGCATGAAAAGTACCCCCCTCATAATTCAAAAACATGCTGAGCATATTTCCATCGTATTGCATCATCCCCAAACCCACAGATAGATTAAGATGAAAGTAAATATTTACGGCAGAAGGTGCTGAATTGTAGATAATTTTTGAAAACAACAAAGGAGCCGTATCAGAGTTCAGTGACCAATCATTATCTGATCCAGAGCTGAGAAAATTTTTCTGATCGAGGTCATATAAAAGATCACTGCTGTGAGCGGGCAGTATATCGACGATCTCATATTTTTGTGCGACAGATGGAATCGCCACATGCCAACTCGAATACGGATTAAAATCAATGGTCTCGTCAAGGACGACTTCATTTTCACCAAGCTGTAATTCCTGCCGTATTGACCCCTGTGCGGATGTCCCGAAAATGCAGTCTCCCCCAGGATATGCTCCGCTGATGGTCGACCGCACCCATTGTTCAAAAAACGCATCGAAATTCCCTACTCCTAAATAATTTTTTAGAGATTCAATTCTGCTGTAATCGCTATCCTGGAAGATTGCAGTGACTGCATCAAGACCCTCAGTTTCATAAAAATATTGGAAAAATAAAGCTGATTTGGCATAATACTCCAAACCATTCCCCACCCATTGGTCCAGACCAACAAGAGTGTTGGATAAATAATAGCCGTAATTTCGATGCCCCAGTCCCAAGATAGATGGAGCCAGGTCTGACAGCCCTTCATCCAGCCAGGGATTAAAATTCCCATTGTCGTCATGTTCATCAGGATCTGATGCAAAATGCAGGAGATGTTGAAATTCATGCGCGAGGGTAAAGAGTGCTTCTTCAGGATTTCCTGAAATCAAATCCACGGGATCACAGTCGATATAAATGATATTTTTTTGATTACTCGTTGGGTTATCCGTCTGATCGTTGGGGTCAAAATACCCACCGACATAATTCCCTGATCCAGAAAAATTATCCCTGACATCCATCAGTAAAATATTAACCTGATCTGATCCGTTTATCATAGGAGCCTGACCAAATATTTGCAATTCAGCAGCTAATATCCCTTGCTGCAGTTCCACCCAATCTGCATTTTGTGTTGAGTTATTGAAAACATTGTCAATTTGTGCAATTGCCGCATCTGTTATATCTCCGGAATTATATCGGTCAGTTTCGGCGTAAATCCTGGCAGTCGGTGTTTCCACCAGCAAATAGAAACATACTTGATCAAATGAGGGATTCGAATCCTCTACGTTGGACCGAACGTAGAAAAGTTCGCCATCAGCGCAATCTCGGGATATGTTTCTGATAACCGGTTCAATAACGGGGACCTGTGTTACGGATAGTCCACAGAGACCATTCATCTCCACTGCAACGCCTGTAGCGAGGAAGACTGAATATAGAATTAGCCTAATGTTGATGCTCATCAACAAGATCACGCATCATCAGTTCACGGATGGCTTCCTTCGGATCTTTATCCTCAAACAATACCTCATAGACTTGTTCACAAATTGGCATTTCAATACCGGTTTTCAATACAAGATCATAGACAGACTGCGCCGTTTTCACTCCTTCAGCAACCATGTCCATCTCTGAAAGGATTGTCCTTAGTTTATCACCCTTACCAATACGGTTGCCAACATATCTGTTACGGCTCAATGTGCTTTGTGCGGTCACAATGAGGTCTCCAATCCCGCTCAGACCAAAAAAGGTTGTACTCTTTGCTCCGAGTGACTGCCCCAGTCTTGCTATTTCAGCGAGACCGCGAGTAATCAATGCTGCCATTGTATTATCTCCGAATCCAATCCCATCACAAATCCCGCCGGCAATCGCAATGACATTTTTAATTGATGCACCTAATTCGACACCAATGATGTCATCATTTGCATAGACTCTGAAATTCTGAGTCGTGAAAACCGTCTGAACCCAGCGAGCCGTTTCAATGTCTGCACAGGCTGATACTACTGCGGTTGGCAGCCGTCTGGATACTTCCTCTGCATGGCTCGGGCCCGAAATTGCTACGACTCTGTTTGGCGGAATCGATTTCACAGTTTGTATGACTTCAGACATACGCAGGAGTGTATTATTTTCTATGCCTTTTGCAGCACAGACAACGATAGCGGTTGTTGGAATGTCAGGCAAATTTTTCAGCACTAATCTTACAACTTGACTCGGAACGACAATTACAACGATCTCATGCAATGGGAATTCAGTGAGATTAGTGGAAACAGTAATTCCCTTGTCTAAAGAAAATTTAGGTAAATTGGGATGCGTTCGATCCCGGTCCAATCTTTGAATAAGCTCGCCGTTTATATCCCACAGATAAACTTCATGGTCGTTATCCTTCAAAACCTGAGCCAGGGCTGTTCCCCAGGTTCCGGCTCCTAATACAGAAATTCGCATCGTTCCCCTTTATATGACATAACCCATTTCGTAATAATCTTGTTTTAACTCGTCAAAATGCTGCTTGAGTTGTCCAAACCCATCAGCGTCTATAATTAAGATAAGGCCAATCCCTAAATTCATACAACGCTGCATTTCTGCAGTGGAGATATTACCCACGTTTTGGATTAAGTTAAAAATTGGCAGCCATTCCCAGGCATCCCATTTTATCTCCAGAGATTGCCCTTTTTCAATGACTCTGTTGGTATTGTCAACGATTCCTCCACCGGTAATATGGCTGATACTTTTCAGCCATGGTTTTTCGAGGATGCCTTCCATCACCGAAAGATACGACCGGTGAATGACCAATAAAGCATCACCCAGGGAAGAGTTCAACTCAGGTATATAGTCTCCAACATCATATTTTTTTAGCAAAACCTTCCTCGCCAGAGAATATCCATTGGTGTGCAGCCCGGTTGATGGCAGCCCCACCAGAATGTCCCCTCGGGCTACAGGCCGACTCGTGAGGAGGTGTTTTCTTTCAACTACTCCGGTGATCGTCCCAGACATATCATATTCCCCATCGTTATAAAATCCTGGCATCTCGGCAGTCTCACCTCCGATGAGAGCACAGCCATTTTCGCGACAGGCCTTTGACAAACCCTTCACCACATCCTCAAACACGTTCTCATCCAGCGAATCTGCAGCAAAATAATCCAGAAAATATAGTGGTCTGGCTCCAACGGCCAATATATCGTTGACACAGTGATTCACCAGACACTGCCCGATGCTGTGGTGGACACCGGTTAAAAATGCAATCTTAAGTTTGGTACCAACACCATCCGCACTCGATACCAGTACCGGTTCTTCATATTTTTCAGCTGGAAAACGATAGCATCCCCCGAACGACCCCAAATCCGTCAGGACAGCTTCATTAAATGTAGATTTTACGTATTTTTTAATTCTTGATACTGACCGCTTCCCGGCCTCGATATCTACACCGGCATCTTTATATTTCATCTCCATCCCTGTCAAATTGGGTTTTATACAATTCATTTATCAATTCGCTATATTCCTCTATCAATTTTTGCCGGAGCGTCCTCTTTGAGCTCGCCAGATTTCCATCATCCATTGGAAACGGTTCAGTGATCAAAATATATTTTTTTACTCGTTCATATTCTGAAAATCCGGACATTATTTTTCCTGTTTCAGCATCAAGCAAAGCGGTTACTTCGCTATGTTCGATGATGGCCTCGGGGTCAGAGAGGATGACATCAATAGTTTTAAGATAATCGATTACTTTTTCGAAATCAGGCCGGATTATCGCACTCACAAATTTCCGGTCATCCCCCAGCACAACAGCATTCTGAATGAACGCTGAGTTAATTAACGCTTCTTCCAGCGGTGCAGGGGCTATTGCTTTACCCGATGACGTAACCAGTATATTTTTTTTTCTTCCGGTGATGGTCAAATATCCATCTGCATCCAAGCTGCCAATGTCACCCGTATGGAACCAGCCTTTTTTATCGATTACCGCACGTGTATCCTCTTGATTTTCGTAGTAACTCAACATAGTGCTGGGGGTTTTTACGAGAATCTCCCCATCGATCGCGATTTTAAGCTTTACATGAGAAAGTGCTTTGCCAACGGTACCAAATCTAATTTCCTCCAAGGTATTAAAAGTAAGGATGGGACCTGACTCGGTCAACCCGTATCCTTCCAAAACTGGTATCCCGATAGAGTAAAAAGATTCGGCGATCCCCTGCGACAGTGCTGCTCCACCAGAGGCAATGAATTTAATTTTCCCGCCCAGGGTTTTTTTAATTCGGTTGTAGACCAACATTTTAAAAATAGCGTATTTAATTTTATCGATCAGAGGAATACGGTTACCGGTTAATTTAAGCGTTATGAATTTTACTCCGACTGCTTTGGAAGCTCTAAAGAGTAATCGGTTTATTATAAATTGTGAATCAATTCTGTGCTGCATCGTTTTATACAGATTTTCAATAATATAGGGGACACTGATTAATATGGTGGGTTTTACTTCAATCATTTCCTGCTGGAATCGAGTGGAATCAGCTGAATAGTAGATTGAGCAGCCTCTGCAGAATGGCAGGTATTGACCCGCTACCCTTTCTAAAGCATAAGACAATGGCAGAATGGAAATTAATCTGTCCTTTTCATTAATATCCACTTTTTCGATTACAGCCTGTAGGTCGGAAATCAGATTCTGGTTAGAGATCATCACCCCTTTTGGTGCACCCACCGTACCTGATGTATAAAATATGGTCAGCAAGTCCTCGGGCTTTGCAATGCTGATGCAATCCTTAAAATCTTCGACGGAATGGTTCACCATACTCTCCGGTAACACCATAAATTCTGAAAGATTAATGACCTTTGGGTCATCTCCTTTGTAATCGTCAGCTAATACAACGAACTTTTCAACCTGATCACAATTTTTCCAGACGGGTTCTAATGATTTTAAGAGACTTGCTCTCTCTGTAAAGAGCAGTTTCAAACCCGAGTCATTAAGAATGTACTCTATCTGATGTGATACCAGTGAGTGAAAAATTCCAACTGAAGCAGCGCCACTGCAGGCAATTGCAAATTCGCATTGAGACCAAAGTGGAGAGTTGTGGGAAAGAATTCCGATGTTTACACCTTTACAGGCTCCGAAATTCTTTAAGGCGAGGGTTAGGGTTTTGACCTTCTCGTATAATTCAGAGCCGGTAACCCCTATCCATTTGCTATCTATTTTTTGATAGAGCAAATTGGAATCCTGAAAGGTTTCCGTGGTTTTTAAAAACAATTCCGCTATGGTGCTGGCGTACATTTTATATCCATTGGTATAGAAAAAAGGGTTATAGTATACTGACTAACGTGAAACCCTTCCAAGTCTATTATTGGGAGCACCTGGTTGCTAGATATTTTATTGTCAATGGTTGGTTGGAACTCATGCTAATTGAATAATAAATTTTCCGCCCTGTAAACAGCCGGGGTGATGAAATTGGTAGACGTGCCGGATTCAAAATCCGGTGTTCTTCGGAACGTGTGGGTTCGAGTCCCACCCTCGGCACTGACTCTTAAACTTTCTCCTGGATCCAAAAATAAAAACCATCCCCACTTCAAAACAACTTCCTCTGCTGGTATTTGCCATACTGACCAGGAATCGGAATCCACAATCAATTTTGATGTATTATGTATATTCATCGATGGCTCGAAGAGTATGCTCGCATTAGTTTTCGAAGGATGAATTAATTTGAATATGAAAATTTCTTTTTGATGCATCTGCGAGAAAATCTGTCCCGCTAAGAGCTTTTTCAACGGAGACAACCCCTTTCTCAAGTTCCCCTGCAACAGCTTTTATCAACATGATGGATGCATGCCAGCCCGTCCATTTTTCCATGGCGAGAAAACCGCTTTGTGGGTCATACTCCTCAATGGCATCAACCATAACCCTGGCGGGCCGCCCTGCATTCGTTCCATC
>CAZIYQ010000100.1:0-9987 GCA_964543505.1 uncultured bacterium
GTCAATCAATTCAATCTCAACCCAATCTCCCGAAACTGTATCGACGCCTACTTTTAAGCCTTCATGGACGTCGAATAATTGAGTGGAATTTTCGTTTGGTGCCGAATAGGCCTTAACTTCAAAGGCATAGATGATCCCTTCATGAACTGAGTTGTACTCCCAGACGGCATTAGCTCCAATGAGGACAGACATAACCAGGAACATGGTCAATAAAGTTTCGATTTTAGACAGCCAACTCTGATTAAATAATTTTCTCACATTATAACTGACAGCTATAATTAACAGTAATAATAGTGCTATTTGAACCCACTGGTTGGGGAGCAGTAACGTCCTCAATTGTTGGTAATATTTTAAATAAAATGGTGGTTCGGGTATATCTACCCTGTCCGTCACATTGAGATTTGCGAGCTTCAGGTTGTAGAGAGCATCTTTATTCAAGGGGTCTTTTTGAAGACACTTTTCATAAGCCCAAATAGCACCCGCATTATTACCATTTCGATAATATGAATTCCCCAGATTATAATACAATTGTGGAGATTCCCAATCACCGTCAAGAATTGTTTCAAATTCCTGGATAGCAAGGCTGTACTGCCCGTTTTCATAAGCTGACAGTCCTTTAAGATAATGGGTATCAAGCTCGGCGGATGACACCCAGGCAGAACTGATCACCATCCATAGGCTCACAATTATTAATTTGAATCTATACCCATTCATTGTCAACCTCCTTCAGCAGAAAGCTAATCTGTTTCAGATCCTCAGATATATCAGATTTCGAAACAGGAGCAAAACGCACAGCATCTCCCCTGCCAAGTATTTCCAATATGAGATGAATATTATTTTCGGAAATCCCAAAATCTTTAAGACAGGAAATGATATCAGTAGTGGATCTCTGATCGCTTTTCCCGGTTTTTGCATCCAGATAGATATTGAAAGTTTTGGTAATCAGATAATAAGTCTCTTCAGGTTCACCAGGTTTTTCAGGAAGAATCGATAGAGCTTTTTTCAGGGCTTTCCTGGCAGTTCTGCTTTTGGCAGTTTTGCTAAGCTTGTTTTGGCGATAATCAATAATCCCGGGGAGTAAAAATAAAAACATGGATATCCCAAGCAAACTTACCGTTGTTTTCGAAACATATTTCATCCCCGGCCGCCGCCATTTTGAACCTGACCTATCTGCAAAGCGGATGTCCTTCCCCATCATTGCCACTTCTTTTTTCGTCAACCCGGGGGCAGAGGTGAACACTCGATCACTCGGAGTAACCTGCAAGGTAATCGGCTTGGTGGAATGAGTCACCCATTTTTCTTTCTTGACATCGAAATATGTTATACTGACAGGTTGAATTGTGATGTCTTTTGCCTCTCTTGGGATCATCACATATTCTATCGTTTTCGACCCTGATATTTTATCTCCTGAAGTATTTTTATTAACTTTAATTTCCGGGTCGAAGATTTCTAACTCAGGCGGAAATTGGATATCATCGATATCCACTGATTGCAGGTTACCGGTCCCCGTGATTGTAATTTTCAGGGTTACCGCATCATCCTGCTTGAGTTCAGTTGAAGAGATTCGGGATTTAATATTCCATTTCCCCACAGCTGTAGATTTTTTTCCTTGCGGAACGGGGAGGGGCTTTACTTTTACATCGATTGATTCGGAAGCAATCGTGTACGATTTGGATCTACTGAAAAATGACCAGTTGTAATTATTATCCTTGACCTTTACGCTTACAATCGCTGTCATCGGCTCAATTGTTATTTCTCCGGAGCTGGTAGGAAATAAAGCTACTTTTTTTACTGTAGCGGCACTGTAATTTTTCCCATTCCTGCGCACATTATGCAACTGCAGATTACGCGGAGAATATATCTCATCTTTCCAAAATCCTTGAAAACTGGGTATTGTCTTTACATCAAACCCGGTCAAATCAACTGTCGTATAAAGCATATAGGTCACTGTGATTTGCTCTCCCCGAAAGGGGGTATCATTATCTATTTGAGCCTCGATAAAGTATTTTGCCCTTGGCGTATTTTTATTTGAATTACCAACATTAGCGGTTGAATTCGTCTCATATACGGTGATAGTAATGGGATTTGAACGAAATTTTTTACCATTCGCGCTGATATTCAAGGGAGGTATGGTGAGCGAGCCTTTCCTTCTCGGCAATAGAGTCCATGAAAGCGTACTACTGGAACTGAGCTGACCATTAATCCATTGCATCGAGGTGGATTGATTGGGACCTGAAATTATACGAAACTCCTTTTCCAAGGCAGAAAGATCGGCCGTTGGCGTATCGCTACCGCCATCAACGCTGACGGTCAGTGTTATCGAATCCCCTTCGGTAATCTTATCCCGGTCAACAGATACTTTAACCGTTGCGCCGAGCATAACAGCAAAGCAAAGCAAAGCACTTATAAAAAGTCTTTTCATTTACCAGTCCTGATCAACTTTAACATGGCCTTTGGCACGATATTTCTTTTTCAGCATATTTTCTTCATTGGCTTTTAGCGTATTGAGGATGGCCTCCGCTTCCTGTTTGTCTAGCTCCTTCTGTTGATCCTGATCGGCTTGAGTCGGCTGTTTCTTGTCTTCTTCCTGATCCTGCTTGGCCTCATCCGGCTGCTGCTGGTCTTTTTCCTGTTGAGCCTCTTTGTCATCCTCTTTTTTATCTTGTTGTTGCTGATCCTGCTGATCTTGATCATTTTGCGTTTGTTGTTGCTGATCTTGCTGCTGTTGCTGTTGGTCCTGATCTCTCTTTTGATCCTGTTTATTGTCGTCACCTTGCTGCTGTTGCTGCTGTTGCTGCTGTTTTAACAACATTTGGCTCAATTCGTAGTTATACTTGATATCAGAATCTACCGGGTTCAGTTCCAATGCTTTTTTATAGAAGCCTATGCCATCCTGAATGCTGCCTTTTTTAACCAGAGTATTCCCCAGATTATAAAGCGCTTGAGATCTTTTCACAGGATCAACTTGGTTTAGACTATTACCATATTCTTTCTGAGCTTTTTCATAATCACCCTTTAAATAGTTCAAATTACCCAGATTGTAATCTAGACTTTTTTCGTTGGGATATTTTCTCCTAAGTGCTTCGTATTTATTGATAGCGTTTTCAATTTCAGTATTCGGTGGTTTGGCTGGAGCCTCTTTTTGTGAGGGTCCGGGTTGAATCATCTGTGCTGCAGAAAAGTTAATGAAAATACAGAGCAAAATACAAAATAATCGTGAGTTTCTCATTGCATAAATCTCCCTTCCCATGAAATCTCTTTTTTGCTTCTTGTGGTAATGAAAAATTCAAGGATAAAACAAATTAGCGCTAATATTAAAAAAACCTGATAGCGATCCTCATACTGTGAAAATATCTGTGCTTTTATTTCTTTTTTGTCCATACCGGAGATAATATCGATTAGAGGAGTGATGGCATTGGATTCATTTTCAACCTGGATAAATGTACCGCCTGTGATGTTCGATATTTCGGATAACAATGAACCATCCAATGCTGTGGTTATGATATTGCCATTCCGGTCTTTTTTGTAGGTTTGATTACCAGATTCATCAACAATTGGGATGGGGCCCCCACCGGCGGTACCGACACCAATGGTGTGAATAACAACGCCTTCCTTTGCAGCCTTACGAGCGACTGCTTCAGCTTCCCCTTGATGATCTTCCCCATCTGTTACCAAAATGATGACTTTATATTTGTTCTCTCCATCCTGTACATTATCGCCTTCTGTTTTTTCCAAGGCAAGATTGAGAGGAGCTGACAAATTCGTACCCTTGGTCTCCATTATATCAGTATCGATGGTATTCAAAAACAACCTTGCTGCTGCATAGTCCTCCGTCAGTGGGCAGTGTAAGTGTGCTTCACCCGAAAAAACGATCAACCCGACCCGATCCCCTTTCAGATTATTGATCAGATGTGATATCTCATATTTTGCTTTTTCTATTCTACTGGGTTTCACATCAATTGCATCCATACTCGTTGAAGTATCCACGGCAATTATTACATCAACACCCTTGCGTTTTAGCGGGGTCAGCTTTGTGCCTATTTGAGGGCCGGTGGATGCCAACAGAAGGAAGAAGGTACCCAGCAGAACCAGGCTTGATTTCAATGAGATTCTGCCGAGTTGTACACGATTCAATAAAAATTTCCGGATCTTGTTGCTGGCAATAGCTGAAAATTTTTTATTCAATTTTCTGGATCGCACATAATTCCACAACAAAAATACAATAAAGGGGATGAATAAATAAAACATCCAAGGGTGTGTGAATCGGACCATCAGGCAAATCGCCTGTATATGCTGTCCGACATAGCAAAATATAGTAAAGCAAGGATTGCCGCAGGAATCGTAAGCCAACTGTACAGTTCCTGTATGTTCTGATATTCCGTTACTTCAATTTTGGTTCGTTCAAGATTGTTGATTTCATCATAGACACGTTTTAGAGATTCGTTATCGGTCGCTCTAAAAAATTTACCTCCCGTTACATCAGCTATCTTTTGGAGGGTTTCTTCGTCCATATCCACTTCAATATTTTGTATTACAGTTCTCCCCCACACATCCGTCACAGGATAGGGAGCAGTACCTTTTGTACCTGCTCCGACCGTATAAACTTTAATCCCAAATTTCTGTGCCAGATCAGCAGCTGTCAGCGGATCAAGTTCACCCTGATTATTGCTGCCGTCAGACAAAAGGATGATGATCTTGGATTTCGCTTCGCTCTCACGAAGCCGATTGATGGCGTTGGCAATTGCCATTCCAATAGCCGTTCCGTCATATTCTTTATCGACAATCTCAATTTGATCAGCAAAATCTATCAGGACATCAGTATCGGTGGTCAGAGGACACTGAATGAAGGACTGACCTGCAAAGATTATGATTCCGAGCCTGTCACCCTGCCGGTCATTGATAAAGGTTTTCGCAACAGCCTTAGCAGCCCCCAAACGATTCGGCTGGAAATCCTGTGCAAGCATTGAAGAGGATTGATCGATGACCAAAATGATGTCAATAATATCAGAACTGGTCTCTTTAAGTGTGTCTGTGATTCTGGGTCTTGCCAGAGCGATAATAATAAAGATAAAGATAAGGATTTTCAATGTTAGTAAAAATTTGACCTTTCGCTCACCGGCTTTAATTGCAGCCTTTGGGATGAGATCAATAGCAGAATACCGGATGGTCGCTTCCATCAGATGACCTTCACGCAGATACCAAAGCAAAAGCAGCGGTGGTAGCACCAGCAGCAAAAGGAAAAGTGGATGTTCAAAATCTATCATTTAGTATTTATTCATTATTAAATTCTTAGTCAGGGATTAATGCAAGTTTTTCGAAAAAGTTTCCTAAAATTGACTAGATTAATAACTAGAGTTAATAATTCGGCTGCAAACCCCTCATTCAGGATATATTAAATAAAAACTGCCTGCAATCCCGGCTGGATCAGCAGGCAATCGTCGGTTGATATAGGTTCAGTTGTTCAGCCGCCAGAGAAAATTATTGCCCTGCCACTGGCCAAACTATGACATTTTATTTCTTATCGCTACTATCGTCTTTTGTATCTTTTGCGGCATTCTCAACTTCTTCCTTGATCTCACGGGTCGCAGTCTTAAATTCCCGCAGACCCTGGCCAAGCCCTCTGGCGAGTTCTGGAAGTTTTTTGCCGCCGAAGATCAATAAAATGACAACCAAAATGATAACTATTTCCCATGGTCCTAATGACATGATAATCCCCTTTTATCTAAAAAACCTTAAATAATACCAGGCAATAACAATCCCAAAAATACTTAGTACACTAATATTGAATGAAAATCCAATTGTGAATGTCAGCAATGACAGATTTAGCGTAACAGGTTGCCAGCCAACGGTTAGTGATTTCACAAAAAATTCCCTCACGACTCCTTCCGGCACGATGTAGCCGACCAGCTGTCCCAGTAATGTACCCAATAAGATCCCAAAAAAGAGGATCAAAAAAATAAATTTTACTGTTCGTTTGCGATTTGGCTGGAATTTCATACGCTGCCTGCCAGACTTGTAAATATTTTCATACCATCTGCAGACCCCAAAAGTGGATCAGCTGCGCGTTCAGGATGAGGCATCATTCCAAGTACATTTCTTTGTTTGTTTATAATTCCGGCAATGTCAAGGGCAGAGCCGTTTGGATTTCCTCCAAGTTCCGATCCGTAGGTAAAGACAATCCTGTCATCGTCCTGAATTTCTTTCAACGTATCTTCATCGGCGGTAAAATTACCCTGTTTGTGCGCAATGGGCATAGTCAATTTCTCTCCAACTGACAGGCTGCTGGTAAATATCGAATTAGTTGTCTGCGTGATGAGCGATACAGTTTTGCTCATAAATTTAATTTTTCGGTTACTGATCAAAGCACCCTGTAATAAACCCGATTCAACGAGAACTTGAAACCCATTACAGATACCCAAAATCGGAACCCCTTTTTTAGCTTTTTCAATGACGGAATTCATAATTGGAGAAAATCTCGCAATTGAGCCTGCCCGAAGATAGTCTCCATACGAAAACCCACCAGGGATTAGTATGGCGTTGAAACGGTTAAGATCAGTTTCTTTGTGCCAAATAAAACTGACCCTTACGTTCGGCATCCCTTTCAGTACCGAATAGGCATCGTGATCACAATTTGAACCTGGGAAAACAATCACTGCAACCCGCATAATTATTCAATCACCTCGAATCTGTAGGTTTCGATGTTCTGATTTGCAAGGAGTTTCCGGCAAGCATCATCAGTCAATTTTTCAGCTTCTGACTTGTCAATATCTTTAAACTCCATTTCGATATATTTGCCAAATTGAACGCCAGTGACATTATCAAATCCGATGGAGTTCAGGGCTTTCCTGACCGTATTGCCTTGAGGATCGAGGATTCCTTGCTTGCAGGTTACGTATATTTCAGCTTTCATATTTTCACCTTTAGTTTTTTTCGATATCAGATAGTTTTCGCGTGACTCGTATCAGTACCTTCATTCTCATCAACATTGAGTAATCTTCGCATGAGACCACTCAAAATGTAATACGTTAGAAATCCCAGTAAAACCCAGGAGGCTTTATGGTAAAACCAACCGGTAATAAAGGTCACGGTAAAAATCATTACTCCCACCAGACGCTGACTATTCAGAGTGCTATGCTTAAAAGACAGGATAGGAAATTTTGCATATTTTATTTTACTGACCATCAAAAATGAAATCGTGAAAATAATTGGCAGCAGTAAGCGCGGTTGAGTGTATTCGGGATTTACTGCTTTAATATTTTCAGTAAAGAGTACCAGTGAAGCAATCGCCAAAGCCATAATGGGTGTTGGCAGCCCAACAAAATAAGAGGTCGGTTTTTCCCCCTGAATGACATTGAATCTAGCAAGCCGAACCGCCCCGACAATCAACGGTGCACTCGCAATCAATTCACCTGACAGGCCTGGCATATCGTGTGTGTAAAGGGTATAGATCAACACGGAGGGGGCCAGACAAAAAGAGACCATATCGGCGAGGGAATCAATCTCAATTCCAAAATTTGAAGAATTCCCAAACAGCCGGGCAAGCTTGCCATCCATACTGTCGAAAACACCTGCCAGCAGAATGATATAGCAGGCATTTTCAAAATGATGAGCCTGGGTTTGCAGGATTGAAAGGAATCCTAAAAATAGATTTAACAGAGTAAATAAACTGGGTATATGACGACGAATTTTCATAAGAATTTTCCTAGTACAGTTTCTCCCCCGATGACGTGATCTCCGACGGCTACACTGATTTGAAACGTCGGGGGTACAATGATATCAACTCGGGATCCGAACCGGATAAATCCCAGACGGTCTCCCCTTTTTACCTGCATGTTCGGTTTCATGTAGCAAATGATCCTGCGCGCGATGAATCCGGCAATTTGCTTTACCTTGTAAAGTTTTGCTTTTTCTGTTTTAAACGTTATTTGATTCTGCTCATTATCAAGTGATGCTTTGTGGCGGTAAGCTCCAAAGAATTTACCGGGATTATAGACAGAATTTACGACACTTCCATCCAGAGGAACGCGCTGACAATGTACATTAAACACCGACAAAAAAATGGAAATTTGTACAGATTCTCCCAGATCGTTATCAGTGACTTTTTCAATGCTCACGATTTTTCCGTCACCCGGAGATATGAAGTCGTCAGGATCACCACGGACGATGCGATCGGGATCACGAAAGAAATATAGTGAAAATAGAAAAAATAGTACAAATCCACTATTCAAATAGCGTAGCCAGGCCATCGGATGCAGATAGTTAATGACAAAGCCGAGGATGATTAAAACCAGCAATGGGATAAGGATGATTTTACCTTCGGGCGCGATCATTTCAGCCAACCCGCTTTTCGCAAATTTGTGATGATCCGCTCCTCAACTGAACCTTCCTGCAGAGTGATCCCCATACCTGTCACCTGACGATACAGATCAATGTAATGCTCTGCGAGAGCAATTCTTATGTCATCACTTAGAGGTGGGGGTTTACCCTGCCCGGAGAAGTTCTTTTGCAAGAGCCACTGCCGAAGGTTTTCTTTATCCAGCATCAGCTGGTTTTTATCAGCTGAAAAGCGCGATTCATATTCGTCTGCCACCCAATAGCGGCTGGAATCTGGCGTATGGATTTCATCCACAACAAGCAATTCTCCTTCGGCGACGCCAAATTCGTATTTCGTATCAACCAGAATTAGTCCCCGCCTTGCAGCCCAATCCTGACCGATTGAAAATAACTTGCGTGCATAATCTTCTGCTTGTTCATAAACATCCAATTTCACCAGATTCTGTTTGATGATCTCTTCTCTTGAAATGGGAAGATCATGGTTGCCATATTCAGCCTTGGTAGAAGGAGTAATAATGATTTCGGGTAATTTTTGATCTTTTCGCAAACCGTCGGGTAATTCAAATCCATAGGCGTCGCGGACCCCATTTTTGTAATCTCTCCAAAGGCTGCCTGTAATGTAGCCCCTGACGATTATTTCAACCGGGAGCATTTCCGCTTTACGCGCAATTAGCACCTGCGGATCTGGATAACTTATGACGTGATTAGGGACCGTGTCGGCCGTTTTTTCAAACCAGAATCGAGCAAGCTGTGTGAGTATTTGACCTTTAAATGGAATGGTTCCAAGGACATGATCAAATGCTGACACACGATCGGTTGTGACCATGATGATCTTATCAGTCTGATCGTAGACATTTCTTACTTTCCCGGAATAACCTTCTCCAAATTCGGGCAAAGTAATATCCGTCAGGGTTTTCCCCAGATTCTGTCGGATCATTTCGCGCATCAGATACCGAGCCGTTCGAAGATTTTATTGATATTTATTAACACTTTTTGGGCATCGAAAAGAGCCTCAATCTCCATGGGTTCGATGTGGGTCGTTACTTCGGTGTCAGCGATCAACAATTCTTTGAACTCAGAACCCTTTCGCAAAGCGAGCATGGCATTTTTCTGGACCATTTGATAGGCAGTTTCCCTCGTCATGCCTTTCTCGATCAATGCCAAAAGGACTTCCTGACTGAAGATCAGGCCATGTGTCAATTGAATATTTTTTGACATGTTCTCTGGATAAACCACCAAATTTTTTATGAGAGCGGTAATTTTCAGCAATAGATAATCCATGATCGTTGTAGAGTCAGGGATAATGACCCGCTCGACGGAGGAGTGCGATATATCCCTCTCGTGCCAGAGCGCAACATTTTCCATACCCACCAGGGCGTTCCCCCGAAGTAGCCTTACCAGTCCTGTGATTCGCTCGGAGATAATAGGATTACGCTTATGCGGCATTGCAGAGGATCCCTTCTGCCCCTTTGCAAAAAACTCCTCGGCTTCTGACACTTCGGTCCTCTGCAGGTGCCGGATCTCGAGGGCAATTTTCTCAAGGGTAGTTCCCATCAGGGCCAGGGCATTGAGGTATTGAGCATGATGATCTCTAGGGACGATCTGACTTGAAATCGTAGCCGGCTTGAGTCCTAAACGGCGGCAAGTTTCAAT
>CAZIYQ010000101.1:0-9973 GCA_964543505.1 uncultured bacterium
ATTTGCTCGTTCAGTTTTTGAATGTGAGATCAGGAGTTGCTGATAGAGTGAGCGAATATCTTCAGCATAACTCATCATTTGCAGCTTTTCCTGCTCGAGTTGAGCATTCTGTTGTTTGATCAATAGAAATGCTTCTTCCAACTCGGTTTGTTTAGCGCGTTCAATTCGATAGAGACTTGCCAAATCCTGTGCGTACTTCAAGGATTGGGCGAGAGGTATCATATTCTTATTCATCAATCAGCCTGTTATAATTTGTTTTGCACATAGAATAGTGACCCAACTTGCAAATTTGGTGCCGGTGCAGTAGAAGGATTCATTATTCGTTTTGTTATAAAAATCGCCTAAAAAATAAAATTAAGAATGGCAAGAAAAAAATTATACATTCAAGATGCGCATATCCGTAACCAATTATAATTATGGTGTATAGGCAATGTTATTACTTTACCGTAAATTATTCTCTCGCCCTCTATAAAATAATTTGGGACTACATCCTGTTTGAGATTCAAATCAGTAGTGCTTGCCAATTGTCTAATATTATTACACAGCTGTAATGATTATGTTACGTGCTGATACGCTCAATATAGAAAATAAAATACAGGCTTGTGAGGATGGTTGTTTCCGATTAAATGGGGAAGTAATGTAATTTTACCCTTCTGGAAATGCCGTTAAATCATCAAATTAATCAACATGAAAACTATATGGAATTGGCAATTGATCTGGCTCGCCGAGGTGGATCATGCGTTTCACCAAATCCACAGGTCGGCTGCATCCTGGTAAAAAATGGAGACATCATCGGGCAGGGCTATCACCGTGAATTTGGCGGTCCCCATGCTGAAGTCAATGCTTTGCGGGATGCCGTAACTGATCCTATTGATGCCACGGCTTATGTGACCCTAGAGCCCTGTAGCATTTACGGGAAAACACCACCCTGCACATCGGCTTTGATAAAACATGGCGTTGCCAAAGTGATCATCGCCATGGAGGACCCCAACCCCAAAATATCGGGCCGGGGTATTTCGGCTTTGAGGGGAAACGGTATTAGTGTAATTAACGGAATACTGGAAGATATAGCTCGTGAATTAAATAAGGACTATATCAGATGGATAACCAAAGGCAGGCCCTGGGTTATTGCGAAAGCAGCTGTCTCATCCAATAATTTCTTGGGGATTGACCGGCTGTCACAGACCTGGATCACAGGTGAAGAATCGCGAACGGCCGTTCATCGTATCAGGGCAGGAGTCGATGCCGTGATGATCGGTAAAAACACTGCAAAGGTGGATAATCCCAGCTTGACGGTGAGAAATGTATCAGGAACTAATCCCATCAGGGTGGTTGTGGACACCAACTGTTCCCTGCCGTTGAATTTGAATCTTTTCAGGGATCAACAAGCTGAAACCATCGTTCTATGCTCTCGCGAAGCGCAGGCTGCGAATCAGTCTTCCTATTGCCGTTATCTTCCGGTTGAGAAGCAGCAGGAAAAACTGGATCCGGAAAAGATGCTGACTGCTCTCGGCAGGCTAGGGGTTACTTCTCTCTTAATTGAGGGTGGTGAACTCCTTTTGGAGAGTTTTTATGAGGCCGGACTCATCGATGAGATTTATTTATTTAGATCGGATAAGATTTTAAACAACGCAGAATTGCATAACCCGTTGCAGCTCACTAATGACTGGGAAGTGAAAGAAGTCACTCAATACGGATCGGATGAACTAACGATCGCTCAAAAAAGGGAAATTGAATGTTTACAGGAATAATTGAAGAACTGGGTAAAATCACTGATATCAAAGATACCAGTTCAGGAAAACAATTTACGATTGCTGCAGATATCGTCATGAGCGACCTGAAAATCGGGGACAGTATTGCTTTAAACGGTGTATGTCTCACTGTGGTTAAAGTCGTAAAAAATAAATTTATGCTCGATCTGGTTACCGAGACGCTCAAAAAGTCAAATCTCGGAGACCTCAACATAGAAACGCAGGTCAATCTGGAAAGACCCCTGACTCTTTCCACACGTCTTGGCGGTCATCTCCTGCAAGGGCATGTGGAATCTGTCGGCGTCATCATCAGTAAAGAAGGCGAGGGAGAGGGAGCTACAATGACGGTAGCGTTGAGTCCGGACTGGCTGCGCTTTTGTATTCCAAAAGGCTCTATCGCCTTCGATGGTGTATCACTGACGATTGCCTCAATAGACGATAATTTTATCACAGTGGCACTTATCCCACACACTCTTGAGATGACCACACTCGGTCTCAAAGGAAAGGGCGACGCACTGAACATAGAAACGGATATCATCGGCAAATATATTGACAGGTTGTTAAGTTTTGATGACGAAGATAGGGACCCGGGCGATTTCAATTTAACCCGAATGCTTGACTGGGGCTATGGAGTCAGTTGATGAAAAATAAATTTGATTCCATTGAAGTTGCACTTGACTATTTTCGTAAGGGTGGTATGCTCATTGCCGTAGATGATGAAGACAGGGAAAATGAAGGTGATTTCATTATCGCTTCAGAAAATGTACGACCTGAAGATCTGAATTTTATGATTCGCGAAGGGCGTGGATTGGTCTGTGTATCAATAACTCCAGATACGGCAAAACGACTACACTTAAGGCCAATGACATCGAGTAACACTTCACTTCATGAGACAGCTTTTACCGTCAGTGTGGATGCCATTAGTGGTGTAACAACTGGAATTTCGGCAAACGATCGCTGGCAGACCGTGCGGGTCATAATCGATGAAAATTCCAAACCTGAAAATCTAGGTCGGCCCGGTCACATGTTTCCGCTCATCGCCAAAGAAGGGGGTGTCCTCCAGCGCGCAGGACACACAGAAGCAAGCTTAGATTTGGCCAGACTGTCGAATTTGAAACCTTCATCCCTATTGGTTGAGATCATTGACGAAGATGGTACCATGGCGAGGGTCGATAGACTCATGCAGATATCAGAAAAATTTAGCTTACCCATTATTACCATTGCCAGTTTGATTGAATATCGACGACGTCATGAGAAATTGATCGATGAGTTGACCCAAATACCATTCCCCACAAAGTATGGTGATTTCACACTGAAACTCTTTGAGGATAATATCCATGGTGACCATCATGTCGCTCTGATCAAAGGGGATATTGACCCTGAAAAAGAAACTTTGGTTCGAGTTCATTCCCAATGTCTCACAGGGGATTTGTTCGGCTCGATGCGCTGTGATTGTGGAGATCAGCTCCACAGTTCGATGCAAAAAATTGATTCAGAAGGGAAAGGCATCATCGTTTACTTGCGGCAGGAGGGCAGGGGAATTGGTCTGAAAAATAAACTTCTGGCCTACCGTCTGCAGGATGAAGGACTCGACACCGTTGAGGCAAATCATCGTCTCGGATTTCAAGATGACCTGCGTGAATACGGTATCGGTGCCCAAATTCTTTTTGAATGCGGTGTCCGAAAAATGCGGCTCCTTACGAACAATCCCCGCAAAATTATCGGTCTGGAAGGTTACGGTTTGGAGGTTACCAACCGAGAACCGCTGGAAATTCCCGCCAACGAAATGAACAAACGCTATCTCTCCACCAAACGTGACAAGCTGGGTCATCTCATCATGGGCAAAGAGAGTTAAATCTGTGGCAAAAACACCTTTAACTCCTCTCGCCAAGAATGTCAAAGTCGGGATCGTGGTCAGCGAGTTCAACCGACTGATTACCGATGCTTTATATTACGGAGCTGTTGATGCCTACCGCTTTCATACTGGAACACGAGAAAATATATTCACCTTTCGGGTGCCGGGGGCTTTCGAAATTCCCGGCACAGTCAATCAACTTCTGAAAAAGAGTCAGGTGGATGCGATCGTCGCCCTCGGAGCTGTGATTAGGGGCGGAACTCCTCATTTCGACTATGTTGCCGGAGAAGTCTCGAGAGGCATCGGTGAACTGTCACGAAGCAGTGACATACCCATTGTTTTCGGCATCCTGACGACTGACACTCTGCAGCAAGCCCGGGAACGAGCAGGCACAAAAGCCAGTAACAAAGGCTGGGAAGTAATGGAAGCAGCCCTCAAAACCCTGAATGTTTATCAGGAAATTGGAGCGCGGTAGCTTGCGGCGATTTGTTTGCTTCATCTTATTGCTGGTAACTTTTGCCGTAGCACAGGATCTGGTCGGGGAATGGAAAAGCTACACATCACTATTGTCCCCAACTGATATTTTCTATTCGCCTAACGGCCATATTTATGCTTCTACTCAAGGAGGAATCCTTGACCTTGAAGTCTCCACGAATACTTTTAGTTTTATCACCGATGCAGACGGATTGGAATATCTCGATCTTAAATCACTGGTGGGTACCGCAGCCGATACAGTTTGGGTCGGAGGAAATGACCCAAAAGGGATGCTACAGGTTTATTCACGGCAGGACGGCTTGCTGACGAATATTGATCACCTTGATATCGATATTATCCACAAAATTCTGCCAACCCGACCAAGATCTTTTGCCATCTATCAAAATGCCCAGGAATGGGGTCTCCTTGAATTTCGGATAAACGATGCCGGATTGCCCGAATTTCAGGATCACTTTCATTCTTTTCCCCAACAAATCGATGAAATTCTCGATGTGGATGTCGGCACAGATTCAGTTTACATTGTCATTCAAAACGGTGTTCTGGCTGCTGACAAAAACGATATTCTAAATTTTTCGACTTCGTGGCATTTCACCTATCAGGATGAAAGTGGATATGCTCAGCAAATCGCGATAGATGGGGATACCTACCTCGTGACCAAGAACAGAGTTTACCGTCAGAACAGTGGGGCTAATTGGGATTGGGAAAATCCGTTGATCTCCCATTGGTTTGGCCGCGTGCTTGAGGTTGACCTTAACATGGCACAGAATCGGCTGGGGCTGCTAACACTGCGGGTTGAAAACGATATCGATATTCCCGCTTATCTGGAGTATGACTTGCAGGGCAATCTGAAATTTGAGTTCGATCTGCCCCTCGAAACTGAATTCACCTGTATGAGCCGCAATCAGGATCAGATTGCCTTCGGATTAAAAAATCATGGTATTTTACGATTAGACGTTTCACAGCCTGAAAATCTAACCTGGCAGATCAATGTCCCCAATACGCCTATGTTTAATGTTTTTCATGCTCTGACGGTCACAGCTGACGGAGGTCTGGCGGGTATTGGCAATCAATCGGGCTGGGTTGGAGACCATAGCAGGGATATTGGCGGTTTTCTTTTTCACGATGGGATATGGGATCATTTCATTCCCCGGGATTGGGATTCAGGCTATTCTGAAACAGGGCTGCTGAATGATGATTTTCATTCGACGATAATAAATTATGTTGGCGCCGGGAAACAGCCACACAGCATTGTTGAATCCGATCAAGGCAATCTTCTTTTTTCAAATGATGGCATCATTCCCAATGAACCCGGTGTCAGCGGTGGAGTGGTCGAGGTCAATCCGCAAAACTGGGATTTTTTCGTCTATGACACTACAGATGGGCTCCTTGACGGACTGGCAGGCGTTTATAACCACAGCTGGAACAGTCATTATCTCTCCATCAATCAGATCAATAAAGACAGTCAGGGCAATGTGTGGGTCGTGAATCCCTATTCGGAAGTCTTCAATCACATCGCGGCAGTTCAGACAGCTGATGGCCAAAATTGGGTTCACGTTACCGCCATGGATGAAGTTTCCTACCTACCTCAGGAAGTGGCCTTTGACAGTCACAGCAGAGCCTGGTTTGGATTTTTGCAATTTGAAACCATGACCACCGACGAGCCCTTTTCCAGTGGTGGTCTAAAAGTTTTTAGCTACTATTTTGATCTTCAGAATACTGACAACAATACCTGGAATGGTGTTGATTTTAATGTGGATCCTCCGGGAGTCAATGTTTACTCCTTAACTTTTGATAAACAGGATCTGTTATGGATACTGACCAATGGAGGGGTGCAGGGTTATTCGGTGGGGTTTTCAGGCAACCGTTTTGCTCTTACTCCGGTTTTCCCGTTGAACTTCTTTGCTTACATCCCTTTTAATGTGGGAGATAAGATCCGCGTGGATGCTCAGAACAATAAATGGATCATCACACAGCACAGCGGCGTGAGAGTGATCAAAGAGAATACGACCTATTGGCCGGATGAAGAAGGGTTTACCTCTGAAAATAGTGGCCTGCTCTCGGATATTGTCTATGATATTGCTTTTGATGATGAGGCCGGACTGGCTTATTTAAGCACGGCAAAAGGAATCTCCTCAATTCGCATTCCCTTTCAGTCACCACCGTCAAGCGATAACTCACTTAAACTGAGCCCGAATCCATTTCACATTCCTGATGATGGCCATGTGGTAATCAGAGGCTGTCATCCCGGAGCAACTGTTAAAATCATGACTTTATCCGGATTGGTAGTAGCGGAAGTATCCGCTGAAGCCTCCGGACTCGATGCCACACAGGCCGAGTGGAACGGCAGAAATAAGCAGGGTAGATTGGTAGGATCGGGTGTTTATTTGGTAGCCGCCAGTCATCCTGAAGGGGGAGATGCGGTGAGCAAATTGGCCGTTATCAGACAATAACCCGTTTCTCAAAACCGAACTTCGTTTCCAACTCATTCATCACTTCTTTGATTAATTCACGGCGCTCATTGTGGTGCAGAAATGCGGATTTAAATCCGTTAATGATGATGCTGCGGATATTATCCGGAGTCAATTGATAATTTTGAAAAGCCAGCCAATATTCATCTGTGAGGGTCGTGTTCGACATGAGTCGGTTATCCGTGTTGAGGGTCACACGCAGGTGGTTATCAAAATAAAATTTAAAGGGGTGGTCCTCGAATGAACGGACACTATGGGTCTGAAGATTACTTGTCAGGCAAATTTCGAGTGCGATACGATGGTCGTTCACATAATCCATTAAATCCGGATTTTCTATCAGACGGGTCCCATGTCCGATGCGGTGGGCACCGCAATAATGAATGGCCTGGTGTATGCTCTCGGGTCCATAGGCTTCACCGGCATGCAGAGTCGTATTAATATTATTTTTCAAGATGAGATTGAAAGCTTCCTGATGGTGCTTTGCAGGGAAATTTTCTTCAGCGCCGGCCAAATCGAAACCGACGACACCCCTGTTTTTAAATTGTACCGTTAGATCAGCAAGCTTAAGGGACACTTCAGGGGAGATATGGCGAATACCACAGATAATGATTCCCCACTTGATGCCTACTTGCACTTCAGCCTTTTCCAAACCCTCCTTTACAGATTCGACTGATTCCGCCATCGTCATTCCCTGCTGCGTATGCAGAATCGGGGAATATCTTACTTCAATATATTTAACTCCGTCTGCATGAGCGTCTAACCCCAGTTCATAAGCTGTTCTGGAAACAGCAGCTGGTGTCTGCATGACAGAGAGTGTGATATCGAAGCGTGCAATGTATTCCTCCAGGCTCACCAGGTTTTCACCCACCGCCATATATTTGTTCAGACCCTCCAGAGTGTCGGATGGGAGTTTGATTTTTTGTTCAGCGGCGATTTCCAACATCGTTTTCACTCGCAAACTGCCATCGAGATGACAGTGCAGTTCGGGTTTTGGCAATTGCCGGAGAAGTTCTTTAGTAATTTTCATTTTTATTCCTAATGAGTGTGAAATATAACCAAATATTGATAAGGATAAACAGAACCGGTCCCAGCCATTCAAATCCTGGCAACTGGACCCACCAGTTCTTATCGCTGGTAACAAAGATTGGGACAGCAACCAGAATTCCCATGAGGGCTTCTCCTGTAATCAATCCTGATGCCAACAAAATCCCGTGTTTTCTGGTTTTATCTGTAGCCCCATTACGGTTTGCGAAGTGTGAGATCATTCCGCCGATAAAAATTGGAACGGATAATTCAAGAGGCAGGTAAATTCCTACTGCTACAGCCAGAATTGGTACCCTGAATTCAGATCCCACTCGCTCTTGCCTAATATCTACAAGGATGATGAGGATGCCCACAATAGCACCGATGTAAACCATATTCCAGGGTAAATTTCCATTAAAAACACCTTCTGCTACCGATTTCATTAAAGTGGCCTGAGGGGCAGACAGTGTTGGTGAGCCGATTGTGTAGGCGGTGTGAAGGATATCCAGAACAAGTCCCAGAACGAGAGCAGCGCTGATGACCCCGACAGCTTGCATGATTTGCTGTTTCCAGGGAGTTGCACCGACCAGATGACCGGTCTTTAAATCTTGCATATTATCACCGCCAATAGCGGCAGCAGTGCAGACAACTGCCCCAACAATGATGGCCAGGGCAGCACCTTCTCCGGATTCTGTGCCCAGTAATAACAGCAGCAACACAGAGGAAAATAAAATAGTTGCGATTGTGACCCCGGAAATCGGGTTATTGGAGGAACCCACAACGCCGGCCATATAGGCTGCCACAGCAGAGAACAGAAATCCAAAAACGAACATGACGATCGTTAGAATAATAGCAATTTTATAGGAATGGATAACATCCCAGTATAAAAGGAAAACCGGAATGACTAAAACCAATAAGATATAGCCTACTGTTTTAATGGAAATATCTTTTTCTTCTCTTTTGACAACTTCTGATCCATAGGAATTCTGAACTGCTCGTAAGCTGGATTTGATGCCGGTTATGAGAGGTTTTGCAAGCTTTATCAGAGACCAAATACCACCAACAACCATTGCTCCGACTCCGAGATAACGAATATCATGATTCCAGATATTCCAGGCTGCATCGAGAGCATTTCCCTCGTAGCCATAGATAGCTGTATAGATTGGTATGGCGATTCCCCAGGAAATCATACCACCGGCAAAAACGAGTATTGAAATATTGCGGCCCACAATATATCCAACCGAAATGAGGGCGGGTGAGAGGTCGCTGCCCATTGTGAATACAGAGCCACCGATAGCCCTGGCGCCCTCAATAGAGGATTTCCACATACCGAATCCCTGATGTGCCAGCTTCATGAGTCCACCGGCAATGCTGGCCAGTCCGATTAGTTTGATCCCTACCGAAGCTTCTGCTGCATCGCCGCCTGTTTTAGCTCGGGCTCCTTCGCCAACTTTGAGAACCTCCGCAGTAGCAATGCCTTCGGGATAAAGCAGTTTTGCCTCTATTATCAATGCTCGTCTCAAAGGGATCGTGAACAGTACCCCGATGATGCCGCCAATTGCGGAGATTTTGGTGATTTCCCAGTAATTAAAATCTGTCCAGTAGCCCATCAGGATGAGTGCCGGAATTGTGAAAATGACACCCGCAGCCAGAGATTCGCCTGCAGAAGCGGCTGTTTGAACAATATTATTTTCGAGGATATTAGAGCGTTTGAATAAACTGAGTACACCCATTGAGATTACGGCCGCAGGAATTGAGGCAGAGACGGTCATCCCAGCGAATAGTCCGAGATAGGCATTTGCCCCTGCGAGTATCATTGATAGAAGGACGCCAAGAATAAATGATTTGATCGTAATTTCAGGAATAGACTTGTTAGAATTCTGCATTTGACCTCTTTTTCATGCTTAAAAATTTGGCAAAAGTATGGAGTAATGTAAGGTGCATACAATTAAAATTATTACTTCTCTGACCGGTAATATGTTGCATCAGCAACGGACCTTAGTGTATAATATTTGTATTCCCTAAAATGGTGACGGGTGACCTCTTGAGATCACCCGTCTACCTGCTGGAAAAAAAGAAATAAAATTTATTCAACGTTTATGGCTCATGTGTCTTTGCATATTTTCTGATCTCATTCTCGATATGAGAAACTCTACAATTGTCCGCAATTATTGACATCAATGCTCTATCAGGGCAGAGACACAACCACTGCGTATGAGCGCATTAGTATTTAGAAAAAATTACTGATGATCATTTTATGTATATTTAGTGGTAAAATATGTATGGAATATAAGCATTTTTTAATAATATAATTTTACTTTTTTTATAAGCATCCACTTTTTCCTCATAGCCAGGTGATGAAATTGTAGCAATCCAGTGCT
>CAZIYQ010000102.1:0-9909 GCA_964543505.1 uncultured bacterium
GGTAAACCCCGCTCTGAAGCCTGAAGTAAGTTATGGGATTGCTTTCTTTGTCTGGACCGCAAGCAAAAAGAAATGCAGTAGATGAGTTTCAGGCAGAGCCTTTTGAATGTTCACAACCTGTCAATTCAATTGCTTATTGAGCATCCACTTATCCACCACAGTCTTACTGAAAAATCAATTCCTGAGGGGTTTCCCTCGCTTAAGCATGTAACCGATCCTCTCAATGGATTTGGGCTCACCGCAGAGACTGATAAACATCTCCCGTTCGATATCCAGCAGGTACTGTTCATCCACCGGTGTGAAGGGGCCGCCCTTATCCCCACCTGTGAGAACATAGGCCAGCTTTTTGGCAATCAGTCCGTCATGGGGACTGATCTTTCCGGCCTTGATATAATCCTGAATAGTGGCCTCCATGACCAGTCTGCCGTCCGGTCCGGGTAGGATGATATCCTGCCTAATTTCGGGTGGCTGATATCCCTTTGTCAGTTCCAGTACTTCCTGTTTTGCACTGTACAATAGATGAGCCCGGTTAATGATGATCTTATCCTGTTTTGTGAGATAGCCAATAGCCTGTGCTTCCTTGGCGGAGGAAGAAACTTTGGCAAATCCGACGGCCTCAAAAACCTTGGACACCACCGGAAAGGGTCCCATACGTGCAGGTGCCATCTTGTCAATGGTTTTCAGCAGCATTCGAAGATTTCCCCCAGCTCCGGGGATAAGACCCACACCGACCTCAACAAGCCCGGTATAGAGTTCTGCGGCTGCCACCACCCTGTCGCAGGCACCAATGGTTTCGTAACCGCCTCCCAATACCAGACCGAAGGGTGCTGCTACAACCGGGAAGGAAGCAAAACGTAATCCCTGTAGAATATCCTGCATGGACCGGGTCATCTTTTCGATGGCCTTCCAGTCCCGGCGGAGTGCATTGTCGAGTATGAGATTGAGGTTCGCCCCGGCTGAAAAATGAGTCCCGTCTCCTGAAATCACGAGTCCCTTGAACTTGTTATCGGTCACCCATTTCGCAGCCCATTGTATGGTCTCCATGATGGAGCCGTCGATGGGGTTCAGTTCCGGTTTCAACACCGAGTGGAATTCCACTCCGGCCACACCCTCACCGAGATCCAGCACTGAAGCGGACCAGAAATCCTTGATAGTATGACCCGTCTTTTTGAGAATGGCAAAATCGAGCTCTGAAATGCCCCGGGCAACAGGGACATATTTTTCACCGGCAGGATCGTAATAACATTCCTTGCCCTTGAGAAAAGTATAGAACGAAGTTTTGCCGTTTTTGAGCATTTTGCTTACCCAGTCCGGAATCTGCCTGCCTTCGGCTTTCATACGCTCCACTGTGGATTCAAGTCCTAATATGTCCCAGGTCTCGAAAGGACCGTATTCCCATCCGAATCCCCAGCGCATGGCCCGGTCTATATTGACGATGTCATCGGCAATTTCACCCCAGCGGTTTGCCGCATAGAGCAGTATGGCCGAGGTGACTTCCCAGGTGAATTTCCCTGCGACATCCGTCGCTTCTGCCAGGGCCTTGAATTTACCGGCTGTTGTTGTGTTCTCCCGGGCTTTTCTGACACCCGCAAAGCGGGTTTTCTGCTGGGGTTTATATTCCAGGGTCTTCAAATCGATAGAAAGGATTTTCCCCTTACCTGCTTTCTTATAAAAACCCTGACCGGATTTTTGACCCAACAGACCCTTTTTGAGCATCTCGTTGAGATAAGGGGGGATTTGGAACAGATCGCGGGCTTCATCCTGCTCGCACTTCGCATAGGCATTACCTGCAACAAAGGCGAGAGTATCCAATCCCACCACATCGGCCGTTCTGAAAGTAGCACTCTTGGGATGTCCGATCAGCGTGCCGGTCAGGGCATCCACATCTTCAACGGACAATTTCATTTTCTCAGCTTCTTTCAGGGTCTTGAGCATACTAAAGACGCCAATGCGATTGGCCACAAAATTAGGTGTATCTTTCGCATACACCACACCTTTGCCGAGGACATCCTGAAGAAATTTCGCCATGGGCGGAATGAGTTTTGGATTCGTCTTTTTGCCACTGATGATCTCCACCAGTTTCATATAGCGAGGGGGATTAAAGAAATGGGTGATGAAGAAACGCTTCGTGAAATCCTCGGGCATCCCTTTAGCGATCTCCGCCAGGGAGAGACCCGATGTGTTGGAAGTGATGACTGCCTTTTCATTCACGTTGGGCAGGATCTTTTTGAACAATTCGCGCTTCCAATCCAGGCGTTCGGCGATGACCTCGATCACCCAGTCACAATCCTTCAGTTTGTCCAGGTGATCATCATAATTTAAAGGGGTGATCAGATCCGCTGTACGAGGATTGTAAAACGGATTGGGTTTCAACCTTTTGCAGAATTCCAGTCCCTTTTCGGCAATCTCCTGTGTCATGTCGAAGGCATAGACGGGAATCCCGGCGTTGCTTAAATGTGCTGCGATTTGAGCGCCCATCACGCCTGTACCCAGCACGGCAGCTTTTTTAATTTGAGCAGACATGGTTATATCCTTTCAATGATCGTCGCAATTCCCTGGCCGGTACCGATACACATGGTGGCCAGACCGGTGGAGGATTTCTGCTGTTCCATGACATTCATTAAAGTCACCAAAATGCGGGCGCCTGAGCAGCCCAGCGGATGCCCAAGAGCCAGCGCACCACCATTCAGGTTGACTTTGTTCATATCCCAGCCGCCTTCACGAATGACGTAAAGACTCTGAGCGGCAAAGGCCTCGTTCAACTCGATGACGTCAATATCCTTCAGCGTCATGCCGGCTTTTTTCAGGGCTTTCTCTGTGGCCGGCAAGGGTCCTGCACCCATCCGGGTCCAATCCACTCCTGCCACTGCTCTGGAGACGATCCTGAATTTGGGCTTCAGTCCCAGGGCTTTGACCTTTTCTTCCTCCATGACAAGAATCACCGCTGCACCGATGCTGATGGGGCTTGAAGTGGCTGCGGTTACCGTTCCCTTCGCATCAAAAGCCGGTTTAAGGGATTTGATTTTCTCAACATTCGGTTCCCGTGGCCCCTCATCGCGGTCGATGGTGTCCCCATTGAACTCAATGGGGATCAGCTCGTTTTTAAAGTTACCGGCTTTTTGTGCTGCCAGCACTTTGCGGTGAGAGGCAATGGCGAACTCATCCTGGTCATCTCTGGTGATCTTGAGGTCTTTGGCCAGATTCTCGGCTGTCTCCCCCATCCCCATATAATAGCCTTTTTTGTAAAGCTCAGGCTGAAACGTGGGATTGAAACCTCCAATGGGCACACCAAACATATCCTCAACCCCGGCGGCGATTCCGGCCTCAACGTCACCGGCGGCGATGGCCTGAGAGAGTTGATGGACGGCATCCATAGAGGACCCGCAAAACCGGTTCACAACCTTGGCTCCGGATTCGACGGGCAGATCGGCCAGAATCGATACCCCTCTGGCCATGAGCATTCCCTGGCTGCCTTCCGGAAAAGCACAGCCCAGTACCACATCTTCGATTAATTTTGTTTTAACTTTTGGATTCCTCTTGATCAGCGCTTTGATGATCTGTGCGACCAGCTCAACCGGACGAATCCCCACGAGTTTTCCTTTTTTTACGCCGATGGGACTCCTGACGCCATCCACTAAAATTGTTCTTCTTTCCATGATCTTCTCCTTTTTAATCCAGAAAATATTGTTTGTGTTGATACAGAAACTTAACGATTGATTTCTGTACTGCAATTCTATCGGGGATATAACCCAGCCGTGCTTTATTGGTTTCGACTTTCTCGAGATGAACACGCAATTCCGCATCCGTACTTACCAGGCGCAGCAAATCGACTGCAGCGGAGTTAAGCACCTCAAACTGATTCATGACAGAGAGCTTCACAATGTAAGCCGTGGCATCCCGATTTGCGTGGTTTTCAGGAAACAGGCGATAGCGTTTGAAACCGGCATCCATGACAGACAAAGCAATGACCATATTGGCCAGGGGTTCCAGAGCCCATTGTTCATTTTTCAGATCCTGCCCGTATTTTATAATGAGCTGATTCAGCACATACAGCAGCAGGGAGCGGCTGTATTCGGTCGCCCGGGCTTCGGTAATGAGTGGAAAATCCTTGGCTAATTTCAGGTCTGGGATCCAGTTGGTCTCTCTCTCACCGATCATTTCACGGATGGGAATTTCCTCGAGGATGGCCTTTTTCAAAGTTGTAGAGCCGATGATGAGACGGTTGATCTCGTTGGTTCCTTCAAAGATGCGGTTAATGCGCTCATCCCGATACATGACAGCTGCGGGGTAATCTTCGATATAGCCGGCCCCTCCAAAGATCTGCACTGCGGCATCGATGTTATAGCCCATTGCCTCAGAGGCCACCACTTTGGCCAAAGATGCCTCGATGCCGTGATCTTCAATAGTTTTCTGCAGGATGAGATAGTAATTCGGATCTTCCGCCTTGATGCCTTCCATGGCTTTATCAATTGACCCGACGGTGATATAACAGATCGTATCGGCTTCCCAGGACCGCACCACCATTTCGGCAAATTTACGTTTCATCATGCCAAACTCGGCGATGGGGCGATTAAATTGCTCACGCTCAAAAGCATAATTAATGGCCAGATTGAGGGCATATTTTGAACCGCCCATAGTCGTAGCTCCAAGTTTATAACGGCCAGTATAGAGCACATTCAGCGCGATTGCCGTTCCCTGGCCCACTTCTCCCAAGCGGTTCTCAACAGGAACTTTGCAATCTTCGTAGAAAAAAGTGACCGTCGATGAACCCTTGATGCCCATTTTGTGTTCCTCCGGTCCCACGACCCAGCCCTCACAGTTTTTATCCAGGATGAAGGCGGTATATTTCCCGTCCACTTTGGCAAAAGTTACACTGGTATCGGCCCAGCCGCCGTTGGTCACGAAAATCTTAGTACCATTCAATAGGTAATGGGTGCCTTCGTCATTCAGGCGGGCTGTGACGGTTGCACTCATCACATCGGATCCGGCCCCTGGTTCTGTGAGGGCGAAAGAGCCCATCCATTCCCCATTGGCCAGTTTAGGCAGATATTTGGCTTTCTGTTTTTCGTTTCCGTACCAGATGATGGGCAGTGTGGCAATCCCTGTGTGGTCGGAAAAAGTGACCAGTAGCGAGGCGTTGCCCCCGCTCATGAGATTCTCCGCAACAATGGTCGTTGTAACTTTATCCAGGGACAGACCGCCGTGTTTTTCGGGAAAATCAATACCGAGAAATCCCAGCTCACCCATCTCCCGGAAAATCTCCCGTGTCAGGTCTTTGTTGAGTTCGTTGAGTTTTTCCCGTACGGGAAAGACTCTGTCCTTGCTGAATTCCTGCACGGCATCGACGAACATTTTATGGTCTTCAGTGAACTGCTCCCGGGTAAAGACCCAGCCTTCGTCCACGGGACTCACAATGAAATTGCCACCTCTCTTCATATTATCCTCACTTGCTTTACTTTTTTTTAAATCCATGGATGATAAAATCCATGGTGGTTTCTAAATATTCTGATGCGCTGTAACTTTGATCCTCCAGGATGCCGAACCAGATCACACCCTGCAGAGCAGTCATGACGGCCAGGGCTGCGATACCCGGTTCAACCTTCTTAAATTCACCGTAGGAAATGCCCTTTTCGATGATCTTCTCGATCAGCGAGAGAATTCTTTTATAGAGCCCTTTGATGCGCTGGCGGATTTTTTCATCCCGGTTGGCCATGGCCCAGAATTCCAACTCTGCCATGAAAACGAAGCGCTGATTATCGAAGGTGTGGCTGATCTCCCTAGCCATTGCCCGAAGATTTTCGGCAGCCGATGTTTCCGTTATCAGACCCGAGAAATCAGGAAAAAGCTGACCTTCCCAATGATCGATCAGAGACAGAAACAATTCCTGCTTACTGCTGTAGTGATGATAAATAGCCCCCTTGCTCAATCCGGATTTCTCGACGATATCCACCATTCGAGAAGCTGAGTAACCTTTGTGAATGAAAACCTTGAGAGCCGCATCCATAATCTCCAGCTGTCTTATCTTTTTAGGTCTGTTCTCTGCCATTTTTCCTTTATACTCTCAAATTACTAAATACTCCGACCGACCGGTCGGTATATAATAAAATGGTTTCTCTCTCCTTTCCAAATTCTTTCAGGATTTGTGTCGCGGGGGTGACAAAATGCTCTGCCCCCTTCCTTGCAACATTGACCCGGGCTTTGGGCTTTGGAATGCCCTGCACCCTCGAAGAATGGTTTGAGCGGGCTGGTGATTTTCATCAAAAATTCACAGATGATGCAGAATTCAACTTCAATGTTCAGCAGTCCACCCTGTAAATTCAGCGACAATTTTCAACAATAAACTTTAGATTTATGCTTGATAAAATAAAAAAGATGGGGGCTACAGTAAAGCCCTACTCAGAAAATACACGTTTAAAATCCTGGCGAAAAATCTCTGAATCTGTGGAGAAGGTAAATCCCTTTTGGACCTACAGGATTGACAATTTTACACTGCCGGATGGTACTGCCGGAGAATATCATTACGTTCACAGTGTGGGGTCTGTATTCATCGTGCCTGTCTTGGATAATGGCCAACTGCTGATGCTGCGTCAGTATCGTTATTTGAATCGGCGTTTCAGCCTTGAATTTCCGGGGGGCGGGATGTGTCCCGGACAAACAGCGGGTGAATCAGCACAGCGGGAACTCATCGAAGAAACGGGATATCGGGGCGTGCTGGAGAAAATAGGTCAATTCAATCCTTTCAACGGCGTAACGGATGAGACTACCCATGTCTTTCTCGCCCGGGGACTTTCTCCGTCAACAGAATTCAGCCCGGACGGATCAGAAGACTTTGAACTTTTTAAACTGCCTCCAAACCAGTTAGATGAACTCATCCACAAAGGGAAAATTTTCGACGGAATGACCCTCTCTGCCTGGATGCTGGCAAAAGACCGAATCACAAAATCATAACAGGAGAATAATCAATGCGAACTGCAATTACCTTAATCGGCCTGCTACTGACCCTGGCCTGCACAAATGAAAAAATATTCCTGCCGCCGAACCCTTATGACGATGATGCCTCGCCGCTTAAGGCTGGTGCACATATTCTGTTTGAGGATATCAACGAGTCCTCGGCCCTCGATAAAAGTAGTCAATACGACGATGTTTACTGGACATTGAACGATTCAGGTGACAGAGCCCGGATTTTCGCCATTGACAGGAAGGGCACTGTGATCAAACCGGACTGGGCAGATGACTATCACGGGATCAGCATCGGCGACGCCGTGAATGTGGATTGGGAAGATCTGGCACTGGACAATAAGGGCAACTTGTACATTGCTGCCTTCGGCAATAACGATAATCTGCGCAGAGATCTGGCCGTTTATGTGCTGCCCGAACCGAATCCCCTGGGTACCGTATTGACCCGCACCCAAACCACTCTGAATTTCAGATATCCGGACCAGCAGAGTTTCCCACCCAAAAAAAAGAACTTCGATGCCGAGGCGCTGTTCGTACTGCGGGATGAATTGTATCTGCTCACCAAACACAGGGCAGATACGTTTACGAAACTGTATCGCTTTGATGAGACCAGTCCCTCTAAACTGAATACACTTACACTGATTGACCGCTTCGATGTCGGGGGCATGGTCACTGCCGCAGATGCTTCAGCCGACGGCAGGATGGTCGCCATCCTCACCTATAATGCGGTTTGGATTATCGAAACACACGGGGATTCAGATGTATTATCCAGCGGTCAAAAGTATCGCTATCCCATTATGGGTAAGCAGTGCGAGGGGATCTGTTTCGATGGTGAATCGCTGCGCATTACCAATGAACAGCGGGATATTTATGAAATCCCCATCTCAAAAATTAAAAAGTACGCCGTTCATTAGAGTCAGTCCCGGGAGGACCCCACGATTCTGATCATCGACAATTACGACTCTTTCACCTATAATCTCTACCAGCAGATAGAAGGGCTGGGCAGTAAAACACGCATCTTCTGCAACGATCAAATCGATATTGCCGGGATCCGCTCACTGCGGCCGCAGAAGATCATCCTGTCTCCGGGCTGGGGCACTCCTGCCAATGCGGGTATCTGTAATGAGGTGGTCCGTAATTTTTTTCAGGAAGTGCCCATCCTGGGGGTCTGTCTCGGGCACCAATGTATTGGAGCCGTCTTTGGAGCGCGGGTCGTCCCGGCAAAACGACTTTTATATGGAACAGCCACTCCCATTCAGCACGATGCCTCCTGCCTGTTCAACGGAATTCCACTGACTTTTCCGGCCGCCCGTTACAATTCACTGACACTGGACAGCGTACCCAGCGGGTTCCGCAAAATCGCATGGGATCTGCAGGGCGATATCATGGCCATCGCTCATCAGCGCTATCCGGTTTACGGAATCCAATTTCACCCCGAATCTTTCATGACACCTGCGGGTCAGACCCTCATGTCAAATTTTCTGCATGAAAACTGATGCAATCAGGATTCGGCGGGGACTGGACCTCTTCAGCAGGCTGTCTGTTGATGAGAGGGAGGTAGCGCTCACCTGGCGTTATGGGAGACGGGGCTGGCGGCGATTGCTGGCTTTCAATCCGGTGGATCGCTACCTCTATAACGGAATTGGTTCACTGCAGCTTGAGAAGTTTGCCAATTCCTATCCTCACTGTCTTCTGATGGGTAGCCTTAGCTTTGAGCTGGGATATGGCCTGCAGGGGCTGCCCCGACAAACAGCGGAAAGTGACGATTTTCCACTGGTAGATTTCAAAGCTTATCGCAACTTCCTTGAATTTACGCCAGGCGAGGGTATCCTGCATTTTCAGGATGCTGCCTATCCCGGATATATCCGTGAAATAATGAAGCGTGAAACTCCCGATAGGGCCGAAGCGGCAACGCCGGAATTCAGCATTCGCATTTCACCCGAGGAGTACCAAAACCGCTTGGATCATATTTTCAACTACATCCGAGCCGGTGATATTTATCAGGTGAATTTTACACATCGTCTTGATGGCAGCACCCAATCACCACCACGGCAACTATTTCGCTCGTTGATAACCAAAAACCCGGTTTCTCATGCTGCCTATTTTGAAAGTGATGACAGCTCCGTTTTGAGTCTGTCACCGGAGCGTTTCATGAAGATCAGTAACGGTCAAATTTTAACCGAACCCATCAAAGGAACCAGACCAAGGGGCAGGAATGCTGCTGAAGATAAACACAATCTTTCCAAGCTGCTGAACAGTTCAAAAGAGCAGGCGGAGCTTTTCATGATCAGCGACCTGCTCCGGAATGATCTCGGGAAAATTTGCAAAATCGGGTCGGTGTATCTGATAAAAAAGAAGGCAATTCAGAGGCTGGTTTCAGTTTTCCATACTTACAGCCAAATCGTGGGAGAACTGCATCCGGACCTATCACCCCTGGGAGCACTACTCTCCATGTTCCCCGGAGGATCCATCAGTGGCTGCCCAAAGCGACGAGCCCTGGAGATCATAGCAGCGCTGGAAACAGATCCCCGGGAAATCTATACGGGAGCAATGGGTTATATCCTCCCCGGGGGCGAATTGGAATTCAACCTGGCTATCCGCACTCTCATACAGCGCGGGAGGAGATTATCACTTGGAATGGGTGGTGGAATTACGATAGATTCTGTCGTCAGGGAGGAGTTTGAAGAAACACTTTCAAAGGCGGCGTCCTTCGGTGTTATTGGACGGTGAAGGTCTCAAATGTTGATAAGAACCATGGCAGAAAATTTACAGGCCGGATGGTGATCCTGCCGCTTTTTGGGCTCAATGTCATAAAAAATCAGCCCTGCAATTATTTGAATCAAATCATCAGTAATATTTTATAAGGATATGACCTTGAAGAGAGAATTAAACGCTTACATCAGTCAGAATATCAGTGTCACACCGGAGCTCATCATCCTGCGCATCGTACCC
>CAZIYQ010000103.1:0-9836 GCA_964543505.1 uncultured bacterium
TTTGTATATGGTTTGTCATTCAAATAGTCTAATACATATTGTAAACTATCTGATGGAAGATTAGAAGTATAAACTTGCGATTGTATATTCTCAACGTCGTGGTCAAATGTGTTTATAAAATCAAAAACTTTGTCAATGGTATAATATCCTTTAATTTTCACAAGTACATCTGTTGAAACAAATTCTTCTGTATTTTCATTAGAATCTTTTTCGCACCCTAGCAAAACAAACAGAAATAAAATCAAGGTAAGTTTAATTATTTTCATAAGTGTGTTTATTATTCATTTATTAGACTTTCAACATTCATAATGGTTGCGTCAAATTGGCTACAACGTGCGTGTATATGCTATTGTTCTTATCCGCCCAAATTGGCTGTGTATGAACAATTGTTCATATATTTCTTTTACGATCATTTGATCCTTTTCAAAAAAAATCATCAATAGGATTTCTTATTCTATCAATAGCCTTTTTTGATACATGTGTATATATTTCAGTAGTCTTGGAACTATTGTGGCCTAACAACTCTTGAATATATCTTAAATCTGTACCCTGTTCAAGCAAGTGAGTTGCAAAACTATGACGCAACATATGTGGTGTTACGTTTTTCGTAATTCCTGATTTACGGGCTGATTTCTTTAAAATATTTGCTATGCTTGTTGGAGAATACTTTCCGCCCTTTGGACCTTCAAAAAGATAAACCTTTGGTTTATAACTTATATAATAGTCCCGCAATAAATGAAGAGTATTTTCTGACAGAAGAGAAATCCTGGCTTTTTTACCTTTAGCACCTCTAATATTTACAACCATTCTTTCGGAATCGATATCGGGAATTTCTAAATCGATCAATTCACTTCGTCTCAATCCAGCAGAATATATCAACATTAAAATACAGCGATGCTTAATATTGTTACAGGAATTAAAAATCCTTTTCATTTCATTTTTACTTAACACTTTTGGTAATTTATATTCTTTCTTTGGTCTATGAAGTGAATAATATTGTTTTTCTTTTCCCAGTATTTTTTCATAATAAAACTTAATAGCATTTATTCTTTGGTTTTGCTGGCTGATGGATATATTTTTTGCTTTAATTAAATTCAGAATATAATTATTAATTTGTTCTGGTTTGATATTTTGCAAATCGATCTTTTTGAAAATAATGCAGAAATCTTTAAAGTAATTATAGTAAATATCAATTGTATTTTGACTATATCTCCTCTGGATTAACCGATTGCGGTATTGCTCTAAAACTTCATTCATATATTAAAGTTACTTTGATACAAAAGCACAATACCAATATTTACCGGGAATATTGCCATTGCTGATCATTTCAATATCAACATTCACTGCCCGGTCAAAATTTAAACTTAAATGGAGATGGTGTACAATTAATTACTTGAGCCAAGAGGGGTAATAATGATACTCATCTGTTCGATTCATAAAGTGTGGTTTTTAATCAGAATTTGCCGTCAGTATTCACAATATCAAGACAGGTGAAAACCCTCGATACCAATTCAGGATCAAACTGCCCCACTACGAGCGTGATAAAAGCCCACCAATTCATCCATGGGATAGTTTTATCATCAGGCAGTTGCGGTGAAACTTCCTAAATTATGCCATTAATTTTTGAGAGAATCGATGAAATCAATTAATCCCTTCAACAATACTATAATAAAAGAGTACCCCTGCCTGAGCCCCCAACAGGCTGAAGAGGTCATCGGCCTGACTGCAGCACAGCAGAGGAGTTGGCGAAAAACCAGTTTCGCAATGAGGAGTGCAAAGATGCATGATGCAGCCAAGCTGCTACGGTCCGGGAGGGAGGACTTTGCCAAGCTCATGACACTGGAAATGGGGAAGCCCATTCGGGAGTCCCGGGCGGAAGTGGAAAAATGCGCCTGGGTTTGTGAATATTATGCCGACAATGCTGCTGCTCTGTTGAAAGACAGGCTGGTAAAAACGGATGCCCGTAGCAGCTATGTTGCCTGTGATCCGCTGGGTGTGATTCTGGCCATCATGCCCTGGAACTTTCCATTCTGGCAGGTTTTTCGTTTCGCCGCACCCGCCCTCATGTCGGGTAACGCCGGGCTTTTGAAACATGCTTCCAATGTATCGGGCTGTGCAGCAGCTATTGAGAAACTTTTCAAGGAAGCAGGATTCCCGGAAGGGCTGTTCCGCTGGCTGCCGGTAAGCTCTGATCATATCCCCGATGTCATCTCAAATTCCCATGTGAGAGCGGTAACGCTCACCGGCAGTGAAGCAGCAGGCAGCTCTGTGGCGTCTGTGGCGGGTGCCCGGATCAAAAAATCCGTGCTGGAACTGGGAGGATCCGATCCTTTCATCGTCCTGCAGGATGCAGACCTTGAAAGCTGCACTTCAACGGCCATCACAGCCCGATTTCTCAACAGCGGGCAGAGCTGCATCGCCGCCAAACGATTCATCGTTGTAGAGCATGCTCTGGAGGAATTTACCGAAAAAATTCTTACTAAAACCTATTTGTTGAGAATGGGTAATCCGCTGGAGGAAGATACAGACATCGGTCCACTGGCCCGGCCGGACCTGGTGACGGAACTTCATCGGCAGGTGACCGCCTCCATCGAAAAAGGAGCCAAGTTGCTGCTGGGTGGGAAACCCGTCGAAGGACCGGGCTGTTTCTACGAACCCACGGTTCTCTCCCTGGCTGGCAACGGTATGCCGGTCTATGAAGAGGAAGTCTTTGGTCCCGTATTGGTCATCATTCCCGTTAAAAATGCGGAAGAAGCTCTGGCAACCGCCAATAATACGCCCTACGGTTTGGGTGCCAGCATCTGGACCGCCAACGATAAAGAAGCAGAAAAAATGGCCAGGGAAATTGAGGCGGGAGCCGTATTTATTAACGGACTGGTGAAATCAGATCCCCGGCTACCCTTTGGCGGTGTTAAGTTGTCAGGCTATGGCCGCGAATTGTCCGGCGAGGGAATCCGCGAATTCGTGAACCTCAAAACGATCTGGATTCGCTGATGGGCGACTCGCTGTGGGAGCCCGGAAATTTCAGTAGATAGACGGTTCCCAGCACGAAAATCTCACAGAGCAAGGGCACATTCCCAATGAGTGAGGGCAGCATCCGCCAACCATAGCGAATTTCATGGGATGGGCGGATTGTAAAATATTTTTCCCGGACGGGCTGCAGTTCGCACTGTTTCAACAGAGACTTGAACCCGCCAATTGTCATCCGACAATTTTTGATCTCCAGCACTTTTGCAATGTCCACATGGGATTCTCTACATCCCCGGCAAAATAGCTTGAGTGCAGGCTCCGGCAGCCAGCCGAGAAAGGGGAGATAACGGGCAAAACTTTTCAGTAAAGTCTGTTGATGAAGACCGAAGGGTGAATAGAAGGGTGGGAAGGTGATGAGCACCCGCGTATTAGTATTAGCGAATTTTCTCAGGGAAAGTAAAAAATTCAGCTTCCGGGCTATTGGAATATGTTCGATCACATCTCGGAGAATGATTAGATCAAAATCGCTCCCCAGCCGCTCATGTGCATCGTGGGAGGTGATATCATCCACTACAAAGGTCAGCTTAGCGGCATAGCGCCAGGGGAAATCACGAATTTCCACTCCCGTGCAAAAAGCCCCCTGATCCGCAAAAGCGCTGACAAAGCCGCCATCGCCACAACCAACATCAAGGATTTTTCGCCCCTTAGGCTCAAAACCCCATTTGGCCAGCAGCGGAAGGTAGTATTCCTTTGCCAACAGGTACTGGTAATGGCGATAGTAATCTTCCCAGGTCTCAAACCCGGTCTGATCCAGTCGGGTTAATTTCATCCGCCGGATTTGATAATGGTGCGGATGGGGAAGGGGATCTGAATGCCCTCTGCATCAAACCGTTTTTTCAGGCGCTTGATGAACTCTGTTCTGACCCGATGCTGTGCAGAGAAGTCCGCGGCCATCATCATTGCCGTAAAATCAATACTCGATTCATTGAATTGTGTGTAACGAAATTCAACCTTGTAATCCTGAAGTCCCCCTTTAACGGTCTGCATCACCTCTTGAGCAACTTCCCGGGTAACTCGTTCTACCTGTTCGAGGTCGCTGTCGTAAGCCACTCCGCAATCGACAGCCACCCGCAATCTTTTTCTGGGGATGTTGTAGTTGAGAACCGTCTCGATGGCCAGAGTCGCATTGGGAACCACGATGGTGTTGTTGTCACGACTGATGAGGGTGGTATTCCGCAGCGTGATATCCGTAATGGTCCCTTCCTGCCCGGAGCTAAGGCGGATAAAATCACCGGTGCGAATCTGTTTGGACAGCAGGATCTGGATCCCGGAGAAAAAATTGGCAAGTGTATCTTTTAAGGCAAAACCTGCAGCCAAAGAACCAATTCCCATGGCACCGAGGATTGGGGTAATGGAAATGCCGAAAGTCTGCAGTATCATCAATACGCCGATGGCAATGATCAAGCCACGGACCAGATTTACAAATAAATTAGTATTCTGAAATTCCGAACTAAACTTGAGGGTGTATGACGAGACCAGCTTCCCGGTAAGTCCGGCCAGGGCCAGGGCCACTGACATGATGGCGAAAACGAGAAGGACAGATTCAGTTGGTCGGCTGATGTTCTTTGGGATGGCATTGAACTGAAGCGCCATGGACAGGCCGGCCAGGAACAGCCAGAAGCGAATATATTTCCTCAGCACTTGCAGGACAATATTATCAAGTTCCGTGCTGGTTTTTTGAGTTACCCGCTCCAGCCTGCCGAGGATGAACCGATTGAAAATTAATCCTGCCAGCAATCCCAGCAGCACCAGCAACAGTGGGAGAATGAAAGGTTTTATTGTATTCAGGATTTCAAGGATGTTCATATTGGTTTCCAGTTTATCGACAGATTATTGTGTTAGTCTTTGAAAATCCTTACCCGCGGGGTTTTGGAAAATTCTCAGTTCAAATTCAGGCACAACTGACAGGATGTGATCAAAGAGATTGGCTTGTATTTCCTCATACTGAACCCACCTCGTATCCTTGGCAAAGGCATAGATCTCGATTGGCAGGCCATGGTCCGTTGGTGCGAGTTGACGAACGAGCAGGATCATATCCTGGTGAATATCCGGATGATTCTGCAGATAGAATTTCACATAGGACCGGAAGGTGCCGATGTTCGTCAGCCGCCGGCCGTTGACAGTGGAAGAATTGTCCACACCGTGGGTTTCGTTGTACTGGTCAAGTTCTTTGACTTTCTGCCTGGTGTAATCCGTGAGGAGCTGAAATTTTTCGAAACGGGTCAGCATTTCAGCATCGCAAAATTTAATGGTTGTCAGATCGATAAAGATAGAGCGTTTGATCCTGCGGCCGCCACTGGCTGTCATGAAACGCCAGTTTTTGTAAGAAGAGTTCACCAACATGTGCGTGGGGATGGTGGTGACGGTCATGTCCCAGTTCTGAATTTTGATGTGATGCAGGGCAATGTCGATGACGTCACCATCGGCACCAAATTCGGGTACGGCAAGCCAGTCGCCCAAGGCCAGGAGATCATTCCCGGAGATCTGTATGCTGGCGACAAAGGAGAGAATGGTATCCCGAAAGATCAACATCAGTACCGCGGTCATGGCACCAAGACCGCTTAACAGGATCAATGGAGAGCGGCCCAACACGGCGGAGATCATCAGAATCGAACCAATGATGACCAGTATGATCTTCAGGGTCTGCACATAACTTTTCATGGGTACACGCCGGGAGAGCCTCAGCCTTGAATAGACCATGTCAAGACCCGTCAGGACGGAGTTAAGGATCATGAAAATACTCAGGATGATTAATCCGGACAACAAGCGATTGAGGAGTGGACCCGCACCGGGGATCAATGAACTGAAGCTGTAAAAAATCAGCACCGGTGTCAATGCCGCAGCTTGGTTAAAAATCCTGGTTTCAAGAATCACATCATCTAATTTATTGAGAGATTTTCGGATGATACGTCCTACGATTTTGAAGAGAATCAGCCGGGTTGTAAAATAGACCAGCAGTGAAAGCAGACTTATCCAGACGAGGTTTGGCCAAGTGGGTAAGTTCGTATTCGGCATCAGGGGAATGAGAATTTCAGGCATGTGCATTATTCCTCATTCATGTATTTTAGGAAAACCAATAGGGTACCGTGACTGAAGTCGAGCTGAACGGATGTTCCGTTGCTTTCATTCAAAATACCGGCATGAAGGTTATCCAATGAGACGTTTTGTAGTGGATATTTCAATCCGCGAGAAGTGATTTTAAGGGTTGGGTCTATTGTAAACAAAGATACTTGCTGCCCCGGTTCGGTCTGCAGTTCTTCCGATTTTGTGATGGGGATAAAAATTCCTGTATTTGTGTACATTACCAAGTCCATTTTGGAGGCATAGTCGAAGAGCAGGAAGATATTTCCAAGCGTATGGTCTTCTCGTCCCCCGGTTGCACCCAGGATAGCCACCCGGATTATTTTTTCAGTGAGGCACCATTTGAGGGCTTTTTCAAGGTCCGTATCGGATTGTCGCTCGATTTTGAGGATTTTGTCTTTCAACTGCAACTGATAGGGCGTGACCAAAGAATCAATGTCCCCGATCACCAGGTCCGGTGACAGACCCTGTTCGAGCAGAATACCGGCGGAGCCGTCACAACAGACGATGAAATTTGCCCTGGCTAGCATTTTCAGGGGCAGGCTGTGCCGAGGGAAAGTGCCCTTGGCCAAAACAACCGTACGGGGTTCAACCATTGTGCTCATTAGAAGGTTCAGTTCCGAGCCAATTGCGGTAGCGGATCTTTTGAGCCCCGGAAAGTTTATTCACCGGTACCAGTCGATAGCGGTCATGGGGTGCAATTTTGGGTTTCAGCAAAATTTTACGGATATCGCCCTTCCTGGCAATCAAAAAGGCACAATTGCGCTTTAAGGATAACGTCCCAAGGAGTTCGTCTTTATTTTTGGGATTGAGACGGATATCATTCACCGCGAGTAATTCATCGCTTGTATTGAGACCGGCCGCATCTGCAGGTCCCCCGGAGATGACCTTTTTGATCTTCAGAGAGTCGTCTATTACTACACCCAGCCACGAACGGGATCCCTCTGATTTATTTTTATAAGATCGAGTTATTTTCAGACCGTAAGGTGCCAGCAGATTATCAAAGTCGATTTCATCCGTACTGCTAAGAGAATGCCAGATATTCCCGAGTGAAGTGCCTGCCGTTTTTTCACAGAGCGCTTTGAAGTCACTTACAGCAAAGCCTTTGCCGGTTTTTACATAATTTTGCCAGAGCTGGCGATAAACATCATCGAGGGAATGAATCTGATCAGACAGACGCCTGATTTCAAGGTCGAGAGCCATGGCGATGAGACTGCCCGAAAGGTAGTACGAGATGCTCGTATTTTGCGTGTTTTCATCCGGGCGATAGAGTTTGATCCACTGGTCAAAAGAGGCCTCTTCGGTGGACTGAATTTTTCTACCCGGTGTGTTCAGGTATTTGCAAATGTCGTCGGCAATAAGTTCCAGATATTCATCTTTGGTGATGGTGCCGGCGCACAACAGAAACTGGTTGTCATAATAACTGGTGATACCCTCGGTTATCCAATGCAGGGGCGAATATAATTCCTTCTGATAATCGAAGGGACCAAGTCCAAGGGGACGAATCCGTTTCACATTATAACAGTGGAAAAACTCATGGGAAACCAGTCCGAGAAAACGGATGTACTCCTTCCGTTTGTGAAATTTGAAGCGGTCAAACATCATGTGGCAGGAGTTATGATGCTCAAGTCCGCCATACGATCCCGGCAGCAGATGCAGGAAGAAATAATAGCGGTCATAAGGCACGGAGCCAAACATATCATGGATATAGGATAGGATTTGAGCGGTATCGGAAGTGATCTTGTCCATGTCTGGGTTCCCTGTCCCAAAGACCACAAATTTATGGGGGATTCCGGATACTTCAAAAGGGTAAACGGACGGATTGCCAACGGCTATGGGGCTGTCCAGCAATTGATCGTAATTTTGGGCAAGATAAGAGCAATCATCTTCTTGACTTGGTTCCAATCCTGCTGCAATAATCTTCCAGCTATCGGGTTTGTGAAGCACAACCTTGACGGGGTCACTTTTTCGGTCAACGGGATAGAGGAAAAGACTCGCCCCATTGATCATGGCGTGGTCTGCATCGAGGTAGCTGGTCCTGACCGTCAGTTCAAAGGCATAGACCTTGTAGGTCAGGGAAAGCTGAGCGCTGCCGTCTGTTTTAACCCGCCAGGTATGTTTGTCAATTTTTAAAATCTCAAGGGGATGCCCTCCTGCTGCGGCACTAAGACTGACGACATGCCGGGCAAATTCGCGGATCATATAGGATCCCGGTGTCCAGGCGGGCATGGCAAAATCGACATGATCTACCTGATGAGTCTTTACCATCAAAGCAATTGTGAAAATATGCTTGTGAGGTTCCGTCATATGAATGTCGTACTGAAGCGTTGTGGTTTCTTTTTTTGTCATATTTTTGTTTTGTAAAAAGTGATCTGTCCCAAGATTAATACACGGAATATTAATGACTTTTTCTTACATGAAAGAACGGGTTAATTCCCACCTTGTGGTTCCGTGTAGGGCTGTAACCGGATTAAAAAAAATCTAAAGCAAGGTTTTATGTCTATCTGTTAGAACCACAGGCAAAGGGTTCCGTTATTGAACAGACAGTAAAAACCGGGGAATTTCAATTGAGATAAGATATTATTTTATTTGATGCTTAGTGGATACTGCAGCGCATGGTCAGCAACCTAAAAGTGTAGAATTAATATTTATATAAGTCCCTTTATAAATTTGATAAAAAGTCCTTTATGAGGTAAATTCGATAGGAATAAACGGGTTCAAAACGATCAATTCAGCAGAGAATAAATCCAAGTATGAGAACCCTTTCAGAGATTACAGGCAGTGGTAAATATGCCCCACCAGATTAAAATTTGGAATTTTATATGTCAAACAACAAAACTAACAGAGATGAAAATTTGCAGGATATTGCAAAACTTAAAGCAGAAATCAGCAAACTTAAGGAAGGCAACACACAGCTGTCCCGGCAATTGATGCATTCCAGTAGGCTGGCGTCCTTAGGTGAAATGTCGGCAGGGATTGCCCATGAGATCAACCAGCCCCTGGCCATCATCCGTGCCAGGACCGAACTTTTACGCATGCGATCCAGAGAAGAAGGCGTTTCATCAGATGAGTTGATTGAAGAACTGAGTGAGATATTGAAAAAAGTTGATATGGCTGTATTACTAATTGAACAGATGCGGGGTTTCTCTCGAAAAGATGATGGTTTCGTTGAGCATATCGATGTAACGGAGCCGGTGGACAGGGCACTGATCTATTTCAGAGAGCAGTTTCGCATGCATAAGATTGATTTGGAGGTAAACATTGAGAAGAACCTCCCGAAAGTAAGAGCCAATTCACAGAACGTGGAACAGATGATCATCAATTTCATCACCAATGCACGGCATGCTGTCGAAAAGAGAGTACCCAAAGGAACGCTGGGAGAAAAAAAGGTCAGCTTAGCAGTGATGCTCGATAAAAAACTGAATTCTGTCATTATCGAAGTAAAAGATAACGGTATTGGGATGACGGAAAATGAGAAAAATAATTGTCTCAACCCCTTTTATACCACCAAAGAAAAAGGCGAAGGAACCGGGCTGGGTTTGTCCATTGTTCACAACATCGTTAAAGAATTAAACGGTGTCCTCGAAATTGAGTCATCCGTCGAAAAAGGGACCACGATGCATGTGTTGGTTCCGGTTGATTGAGTTTGCATTTTAAGTCTTGAAAAATTAATGAAAAATTATTTACAGATAAATCATTACAACCTGGAGAATTGATGAGCAATA
>CAZIYQ010000104.1:0-9830 GCA_964543505.1 uncultured bacterium
CGATAACGGGACCGCCGGAGGCATCCAAAACAGCTCCTGCTGCTATGATGCTATTATTCCCGAGAAAGATATTTTCCTCCCCAACCAGTGTGGCGGACGGGTGCACTCCGGCTGATCTCATAAGATAGAGGTCATCCGCATCTCTATAGATCTGCTTACCATTTTGAAGAATAGCATCCCAGAGATGTTGGAAAAGAATGCCTTCGATGCTCAACGATATGGCCCGGGCTTCCGTCAGAACCGAAGTGATACCCTCAATTTTATGATCAATTTTGGAAGTAAAAGCTGCCAGGTGATTCTCGATTGTGTAGCTATGATTTGTGCTAACTTCTTCTAATTGTGTCGTATTCCAAAGACCGGCACCGTTCAGCCAAAGCCCCGGTTCAATAATTTGCGGATTGACTGAAAACCCCGGGAAACGTTCGCGAGCCAAGTCCGAGATTTCGGCTCTCACAATCAGCGTCAGTTTATCATCTGGCTGAAGGAAAGATCGTACGCGTTCCAAATTTGTTGAAGTCCCGCAACGAATTTCAAAGGATGCGTGGTTTAGACTAAAGGGGTAAAGATCACGGGTCAATTCATCTTCAAAAACAATAAAATGTCTCATGCTGAAATCATCTTTCCGATATGGTGGTAAATTCTTTCTAAAATGGCTGTTTTGCCCGCATCAAACTGAATATTATAAAAAATATCGGAAAAGTCAGATTTGAAACCGATACGATATCGGGCATTCACCTGGCCAAGGTATTGATCCATTGGAAGCTGAAAGTCAGGGTTCAGATTGATGACTAGTTCTACGGGTTTTGGACGCGGTAAAGCTTCAAATTTTTGAGGATCATAAAAAATAACATTTTGCAGCGAATGATGGTAAAGGGATCTGTATTTTTCTGCTATAAGCAATATATAGACCGATCGCAGATCTGCATCTTCGAGGATATTTTTAAAACTGAAAAGGGCCAATCTGAAAAATTCATCCTGCAATGGAAAACTGATCAGAGCACTGCGGTATTTTTGATTGTGGGCCGGCATATTAATTGGGAAGTCCATTTTTCTGATCTGCCCTATCAACAATAACCACTGGATTTTTAATTTTAATTTGAGTAGTTTCAAGTCCATAATCTTGGATAATTTACAAACAAGTATTCGTTATTTATAACCTGATATTTCGCAATATTCGAATAAATGGCGATTTCTTCAATAAATTATTAACGACGAAAAAAGGAATACCACTGAACGAAATATGAAGAAAAACCGGTCCGTTCTGCTGACTGGCTGCAGCCTGATATTATTTCTCACCGCCAGCGTTTTCGCCACCCAATATTTATGGCCCACAAACTCCAGCCAGACCGTTACCGCTGTTTTTGGTGATATTCGCCCCAGGCGCTACCATGCCGGTCTGGATATTCGTACTTACGGCAAAACCGGTTTTGAGATCTATGCCATTGCTGATGGATATGTACAAAGAGTCCGCACGGGTTCAAGCGGATATGGCCGCGCTCTGTATCTGATGCTGGACGACGGCAATACGGCCGTTTATGCCCATTTGCAGGATTTTTTCCCGGAACTGAATGAGGTCGTCCACCGGCTCCAACTGAAAAACAACCGTTATCGGCTTGAGCACTATTTTAAAGAAAATGAATTTCGTGTTCATAAAGGACAGGTGCTCGGACACACCGGGGATACCGGGTCGATCAATGGTCCCCATCTGCATTTTGAAATTCGCGATCAACACGAAAATCCACTGAACCCTTTAAACACAAATCTGAACTTTTCGGACAGCATTTATCCTGAAGCCGAAGTTCTGGAAATTCTGCCGCTGGAGACTGCTGCCAGAGTAAATGATGCCCTCACACCGCAGCTAATAGCGCTCAAAAGACGCTCCAACAAGCTCTATCAGCTGGAGCAGCCGGTTAAAGTGTACGGCGAGATTGGCTTGGCCGTTAAGATAAAAGATAAAATTGACGGACAACCTTTCAACTACAATATCCATCGAATCACCCTGTTTATCGATGGGAAAAAAATCTACGACCTGTCATACGATCATTACCGTTGGGAAGAAGACCCGCTGGTTTTTACCGAAATGGACTTTCGTCTTTGGCATCTTGGCCAGGGTAAATTTCATCGTCTTTATACTGTTCCCGCATCGCAGTCGCTTTCGTTCATCGGGCCGGGCAGCAATGGCAGAATAAACCTGATCCCCGGTGAACATGGTTTGCTGATCAGGGCTGCAGATAGTGGCGGGAATGAGATTTTATTGACAGGATCTCTGATCGTGCTGAAGGATCAACCCCAAACAGAGGCCCCAGCTGTGAATGATTCGCTTGTGATTCCTAAAATTAATTTTAAGGATGAGCAGCTCGTACAGGGACTTTTTTTCAATTTCAAAACTGATGATAGAGGTCCTTTGCCCGTGGCGATGCTCATAAATGGGTTGAAATTCCCTTTACAAAGCGGCCCCGCGGTAAACTCTGCTGAGGCTGTGATTTCCTTATCTCAATTGCAGAATCAAAACCTCGTCCAGCCGTTATGGGGTACAGAGGGGAAAACCAAGGGGGGTGAATTTCGGCTGAACGGATTTTTGGCAATTCCCGGTGAACCCTTCGAGCTAAAGCAGGGTCCGGTCACGGTATCCGGAGGGGGTCAAACTTTTTATGATACCGCCTATGTACAGATCAAACCGGCTGCACTTACCAAAATGGGTGACTTTCCGCATCCTGTCAAGACTGGTCCTGTCTATCATGCAGGTCCCGAAAATATTCCTTTCCGCAAAGCCATGGATCTCACGATGCAATTGCCGACCGAAGTCGATCAGGAACATGCAGGTATCTTTTACTGGGATAAATTGAAAGAAAAATGGTACTATCTCGACACAGCCCGGACTGAGGAAGCGAACCTGACAACCCGTGTTTTATCCGCAGAAAATTTCGTCGTCATCAGTGAAACAGTCCCTCCTGAAATTACAGATTTGACTCCTGTCCCCGGGGCGACGTATGCGAGGAAAGAGCTGGAAGAAATTGTTTTCAAAGTGCAGGACGTTTTCGCAGGTTTGGACGGAGAAGGAGCCGTCACTGCCAGTCTGGATGGCAAACCGCTGCTATTGGAGTATAATTCGTACAGGGAGGGTTGTAATTATGCTTTTGAAAAACCGCCGGATATTGGGAAACACAACCTACACATTGAAGCGACTGACCATCTCGGCAATTCAACAGCCCTTGAAACGGAATTCTATATTAAGAAGTAGCTGTGTTTATTCCCTACAAAGATGACAATCCCAGAATTCTGATTCCCTTTGTAACGTGGAGTTTACTGGGTGTAAATGTTGTCATTTTTCTCTATCAGCTAACTCTGGCCCCCTCGGCGTTAGGGGTATTCCTATATCGCTTCGGAGCCGTCCCCTCAGTGGTCACAGGCGCTGTGCAGTTTCAGGATGTCCAGGCGATATGGCCCCCGCTCACATTGATCACCTCCACTTTCATTCATGGAGGCTTTTATCATCTCGCTGGGAATATGCTATTTCTGTATGTTTTTGCAGATAATGTGGAAAGTATCCTGGGGCATCGTAAATTTTTAGCGTTTTATCTGGTTGGGGGTCTGCTTGCGGGCCTCTCACATGTTATTTCGGATCCAGCTTCCACAGTGCCCATGAGTGGGGCATCCGGTGCAATTTCAGCGGTCATGGCCGCCTATATTTTAAAGTATCCAACAGCCAAAGTGCATGTGCTGGTCCTTATTTTCCCGGTCATTCTCCCCGCATTTGTGGTTATCGGCTTCTGGTTTGCTTCACAGATCCTGGAAGGTTTTGCAAATATTGACAACACCGGCGGTGGGGTGGCCTGGTTTGCACACATCGGAGGATTTATTGCGGGGTCTGTCATAATGTTCCTAATTTCCAAGGGTAAATTTTACTGGTTAAAACGATGAAAACTGAAGAATTGATTGAATACGCGCGCAAAGCACAGGCAAGAGCCAAGGCTCCCTACAGTAACTACAAAGTAGGGGCAGCTCTATTAACCGAGGATGGGACAGTCATTCTGGGCTGCAACATTGAATCCAAAGCATATCCTTCAACCATGTGTGCCGAAAGGGTGGCTATTTTTTCTGCATTGGCCCAGGGTTATCAAAAATTTCAGGCCATGGCGCTCATTACCGATGATGGTGGTACGCCTTGTGGTGCCTGCCGTCAGGTTATGCTTGAAAATCTGGGCAATATACCGGTTTATATAGCCGGGGAAAATGGCGATCACCTAACCTTAACAATAGAGGAATTACTCCCTCACCCCTTTAAATAATGAATAAAAAGAAACCAATTTTAATTGGGATAGCAGGCGGAACCGGTTCGGGTAAAACGACGGTTGCTAAGGCTATCACCTCCGAATTCGGGAAGTCAGAGGTTGCCCTTATTGAGCAGGATGCCTTTTACCGGGACTTAAAACATCTGCCTTTTGAAGAACGGGTTAAAGTGAATTTTGACCATCCTGATGCTGTAGATTTTGATCTGATGAAAGCTACTATGAGGAAATTACTTTCAGGTCAGCCGATTCAAATTCCGGTTTATGATTATACCACCCACACCCGCTCCCAACAAATGAGATATTTTGAAAAACACCATATCGTTGTGTTGGAGGGGATCCTGGCTTTGCTGGATGAAGAGTTACGGGATATGATGGATATAAAACTCTATGTAGAAACGGCTGATGACATTCGAGTCATCCGCAGGATCAAGCGTGATATCAACAAACGCGGCCGTAGTTTTGAATCCGTGATCAAACAGTATTATGCCACGGTGCGACCGATGCATGTCCAGTTTGTAGAGCCTACCAAGAGATATGCTGACATTATCATTCCCGAAGGAGGCAGAAATGTCGTGGCTGTCGATATCATTCGAACGAAAATAATGTCCATACTACTTCAGAAAAATGAGGAATAGTTTTATGACCATAACGCCCACAGATTCGGGCTGGATCGAATTGATCTGTGGACCCATGTTTAGTGGTAAAACGGAGGAATTGATTCGGCGATTGGTGCGGGCAAAGATTGCCAAACAAAAAGTTGAGATTTTTAAACCCAGTATCGACAATCGCTACAGCGAAGAAGATATTGTGTCACACAATAAAAGAATTATTAAATCAATCGCTGTAAAATCTCCGGACGATATCCTGAAACATCAATCTGAAGCGGATGTCATTGGAATTGATGAAGCCCAGTTTTTCGATGACTCCATTGTGGATGTCGTGAGAAAACTGGCGAATGACGGCAAAAGGATTATCGTTGCTGGATTGGAGAAAGACTATAAGGGCCGGCCCTTCGGTCCCATGCCCGAACTGCTGATCGAAGCCGAGTACATCACAAAAGTGCTCTCCATTTGCATGAGATGCGGGAACCCAGCCAATTACAGTCAGAGGCTCAGCAGCGATACAGGACAGGTCCTGGTTGGCGAAGCCGATAAATATGAGGCCCGCTGCCGAAACTGTTTTAATCACGAAATAGAAGAATAGGAGTCATAATGAATTTTATTAGTATAATTGGGCTGGTTGTTTTGCTGGGAATCGCCTGGCTCATGTCCTATCATCGGGACAGTGTCAATATTAAAGCCATCATCTGGGGAATCTCCCTTCAATTTCTTTTTGCCCTGATCATATTACGGGATGATTATTGGAGTTTTGTAGGCATGGCAGTCTTGGGATTGCTGATTGTAACCTTTATTTTACAGAAGGATGACTCCAAATTCGGTGGAGGTGTTTCGTCTGCAGCAATTGTGGGAGTGGCATCATTGTTAGTGGGCACGATCCTTTATTACCTCCCGTCAATAGTTGGTATTTTGACACTGCTTGTTCTGGTATTCCTCGTGTTGAATGCGATCTTAAAATGGCAGCAAACCGCCCAACGTTATGCCGGCGCACTGTTTGTTGTCTCCGGGATTTCCTACATGATCTCTCACAATCTTATGGGACGGGTTCTGTTTAAAACCTTCAGCGATAAGGTGGCTGCCTTCCTGAATCTATCTGACTTTGGAGCCAGATTTCTTTTCGCGAATCTAGCGGATGGTGCCTATTTTTTCACCGGCCCCGATGCCGGCTGGCCAGGTTTTGGATTCCAGTTTGCATTTAAAGTGCTGCCTACCATTATATTTTTCGGTGGCTTCATGAGCGTGCTGTATTACCTTGGGATCATGCAGGTGGTCATTCAGGGCATGAGCAAATTCATGCGCTGGACCATCGGGACCAGCGGGGCAGAGACCCTCTCCTGCAGTGCAAATATATTTGTGGGACAAACCGAAGCGCCACTGCTGATCAAACCCTTTTTGAACAAAATGACCAAATCTGAATTGCTTACGGTTATGGTGGGTGGTTTTGCTACCATTGCAGGAGGAGTGCTCGCTGGCTATATTGCCATGGGTGTCCCGGCGGGCCATTTGATTGCAGCTAGTGTTATGTCAGCCCCGGCGGCACTGGTTGTCGGTAAGATCATCTACCCGGAGAAAGAACACTCTGAGACCGCAGGGGATGTGGGTCTGCCTGATATCAAAGTGGGCGACAATGTCATTGAAGCAGCCACTAACGGTATCACCGACGGAATGAAACTCGCAGTGAATGTGGGTGCTATGCTTATCGGATTCATCGCACTCATTGCTGTTGTCGACGTTACCCTCAACTGGCTGGATTTGCTGATTGACGGAAAATTACTGCATGGCGAATATATCAAATACGCAGCATCGGGCATGTCTCCAGCCACAGGTGAATATATAGGCGTCTTTCCCGGCTCCTTACAGACCTTTTTCGGGACGCTCCTGCGGCCACTGGCCTGGCTCATGGGGGTTACCTGGAGCGATGCAGACAAACTCGGGAATCTGATGGGTATTAAATTATCACTAAACGAATTTGTAGCATATGGCACGCTGGGAAACTACATACATTCTGGAGTCCTTGACGAGCGTACCATTGATATCGCTACTTATGCTCTGTGCGGATTTGCAAATTTCTCATCCATTGGCATCCAGATTGGCGGCATCAGTGCTCTGGCACCAAACCGTCGCAAGGACCTTGCAAGAGTAGGATTGAAAGCAATGTTTGGCGGCGCCATCGCTTCTTTCATGACGGCAACCATTGCAGGGATGCTACTTTAGACCATTAAGTTTATTTTTGAGGTAATTTTCAATGAGAATGATCTTGATCGGACCACCAGGTGTGGGAAAAGGGACCCAAGCTAAGTTTTTAGTAGAACAATATCAGATACCGCAAATCTCCACCGGAGACATGCTCAGGTCAAATATTCAGCAGGATAACGATCTGGGCCGATTGGCCAAAACCTACATAAACGATGGCAAACTCGTCCCGGACGATGTCATCCTTGATATGATAAGACAGCGCTTTCAAGAAGCTGATTGCAGCGAGGGCTACATTCTGGATGGATTCCCAAGGACGATTCCCCAGGCAGAGGGATTGGAGGCTATTCTAAAGGAGCTGGAGCAGAAACTGGATCTTGTACTGGTCATCAGCGCTGAGAATAAAGAGATCGTCCGCCGATTATCTGCCAGACGTTCGTGCAGAGACTGTGGTGCCGTTTATAACCTTGTGTTTAGTCCACCCCGGCAGACAGATACATGTGATCATTGCGGCGGAGAGCTTTATCAACGGGATGACGATAAACCGGAAACAATCAACAACCGTCTCAAAGTCTATCAACGTCAGACAGAACCTCTGGTGGAATTTTATAGTGCTCATGAACTCACCCAAACTGTTAATGGGATGGGGAGCATCCAACAAGTCCGTAATGAGATATTAAAGGTTTTGGCCTAATTTGTTTAAACTTGGCATAACGGGGGGACTGGGCTCGGGCAAGAGTCTTGCTTCAGAATATTTCGCCAGAAAAGGGGCTGTCGTTTTCGATGCTGATGTAGAAGCAAAAACACACCTGCACAACTCCAAATCCCTTCAACGAAAACTTATCAATGTTTTTGGAAATAAAATAACCAGCGAATATGATAAAATTGACTTTAAACTATTAGCAGAAACGGCCTTTGCAAACAAGATGGATCAACAAATCCTCAATGGTATTATCTGGCCTGAGGTCTATATTCTTGTTGAAAAAGCGGCTAAAAAAGCCCTCGCCGAAAATGCTGACTTACTTGTTGTTGATGCGGCTTTGATTCTCGAAGCAAAATACACAAGCCTGTTCGATAAAATTCTTTTGATCGCAGCGGATCGTGAGATAAAAATAGAACGAGCACGAGCCCGGGGGAATCTATCAGAAGAGCAAATTTATAAAAGGATTAAGCTGCAGTTAACGGATGCTGAAAAAAGGAAATTAGCCGATCATACCATCATGAATAATGGGACCATCAAACAGCTGTACAGTAAACTGGGTCGCTTCTATAAAAAAATAATATTAGGCCCGTAAACTCGTCTCACTTTCGAATAATCCTTGATGAATCTCAATAGGGCTTGTTCTCTGCTAACTAATCCCTGAAATCGGGTCGATAGGGCCTCATTGCCCTGGGTGTACCCAATATTTCTTTTAGCAGGATGACCCTTCGCAATTGCTTACCGGTTTGTAAGGCCATGTGCAGTCCATCCGCTACAGAATCTCCTGTCTCCTCACTATAGTTGACATCCACATTATCGTCGATGTCAACATGCTGAGTTTGGGGTTTTGGAGTGGGTTCTTCATATAGGGAGTTCTCGACTGATGAAACCGGGTGGATTCTTGTAACAGGAGACACAACGTCCTGCTTCATTTTACCCGGGTCTTCAACTTGTGCAAACGGATTATCCCAATTTTTTTCGCCTGATGCTTCGAATTGCTTCCCCAGATCACGAAACATCTGTGCTAATCCTGACGGCTTACGGGCAGCTGTAATCCCGGCCCCCTTTGCAGCTCTTTTTTTCTTCTTCGAACCGCCCAACCAGCTGAGCACGACCCAGATAATCATGATCATCAGGCCGATATTCATATCAGCGAGATAAACCATTATTCCCCGGGTTTAGGAGAGGGATTCCTCTTATCTTTTTTACCACTGCCCGAGATAGATTCCCTCATATTGGTATCCGACTGAATATTTTTCATCGTATAATAATCCATGACACCGAGATTGCCTTCGCGGAAAGCCTGAGACATTGCTCTAGGTACTTCAGCCTCTGCTTCAACAACCTTTGCGCGCATCTCTTCTACACGAGCCTTCATTTCCTGTTCTTGGGCAACAGCCATAGCCCTACGACTCTCCGCCTTGGCTTGGGCTACTTTTTTGTCTGCTTCTGCCTGGTCCGTTTCAAGTTTAGCACCGATATTACTGCCTACATCCACATCAGCGATATCGATGGAGAGAATAGCATAGGCGGTCCCGGCATCGAGCCCTTTATTCAAAACGGTCTTTGATATTTCGTCAGGATTCTCTAGCACGGATTTATAGGATGGCGCTGATCCGATTGCGGAAACAATTCCTTCACCCACACGGGCAATGACGGTTTCATCGGTTGCACCTCCCACTAACTGGGCGATATTGGTTCTCACGGTCACACGCGCCTTGGCCATCAGCTGAATTCCATCTCTAGCGATGGCAGAAACCTTACCTTCTGCAGGGCAGTCAATCACTTTCGGATAGACACTGGTCTGAACCGCCTCTTTTACGTCACGCCCGGCAAGGTCAATGGCAGTGGCGGTTTTAAAATCGAGTTCGATATTTGCCTTATCTGCCGCGATGAGAGCTTCCACTACCCGGGGGATACTTCCTGACGCCAGATAATGTGTTTCCAGATCTTCAGACATTACAAAATCAAGTCCGGCGCGGTGTAAATTGATAATCCCATCCACGATGAGTTTAGGTGATATTTTCC
>CAZIYQ010000105.1:0-9807 GCA_964543505.1 uncultured bacterium
TCCCGGATCATCTCAGGTGACGGTTCTCTTTCATCTCCCGAACTGAATGACCGCACGATCGGGATAAGCCTCTCCGCACTGCAGGAAAAACCCTGGTCTGTGGCCATAGCTGGCGGTTTGGGGAAACTCAATGCCATCAGAGCTGCACTGGTTGGAAAGTATTTTAATGTGCTCATTACAGATGAACTTGTAGCGAAAGAACTTTTAGAGAATTAAAGAGAGAGACATCCAAATCAACATGTCAAATTCTCATCAAATATCAATTGCACTGGGCGCTGATCATGGCGGCTTTGCACTAAAAGAAGTCCTGATTGCCCACCTGTCCGCAAAGGGTTATACCGTAAAAGATTGCGGTACTTTCAGCGATCGGGCTGTGGATTATCCCGAATTTGCGAGACTCGTGGGTGAAAAAGTCGCAGCCGGTGAAGTCAATTTCGGTATTGTAGTGGATGGTGCCGGTATCGGTTCAGCCATGACAGCCAATAAGATTTCGGGAGTCAGGGCGGCCATGTGCTACGACCTGTCCACAGCCAACAACGCCCGTGAGCATAACGATGCCAATGTACTCACACTTGGTGCCGGCTTGACCGGTATAGCCCTGGCCAAACAGATCTCAGATATTTTTTTAACAACCGAATGTACGGTCGAAAGACATCTGCGCAGAGTGAAAATGATCGATTCCCTTGACCGGCCCGGCAAAAATACAATGAAAGTGGATGATCCCGAGCCACGAATTGAGGAGAAAGAAGTGAATACCATTACACAAGAGGATATCTCCCGCATCGCCGGGAGAGTCAGTGAACTGCTGGCATCCGGAGGCACTTTGCAAGGGGAAGATCCGTCACAATGCGGGACTGAAATGGTGTGCCGCTGCGGTGTACATCTGGATAAAGACCCTTCAACCCTGCGCAGTTTCATGCAGATGGGTGTAAACCGTTTTGGTTATCATGATGGCAGTGGCTGTGACTGTGTCCCTGAAGATATTGCTAACTGTATCGACCACACAATCCTCAAACCCACGACCACTAAAGACGATATTAAACGTATCTGCGCTGAAGCCAGAGAATTCCAATTTGCTTCGGTCTGTATCTCACCAAGTTACGTGAAACTCGCAGCCAGGGAACTGGCGGGTACACGTGTAAATGTCTGTACTGTGATCGGATTCCCCTCAGGGGCTCACGCACCGGAGATCAAAGCCATGGAAGCCCGTCAAGCCATCCGTGAAGGGGCTAAGGAAATTGACATGGTCATCAATATTGGTGCACTTAAAAGCGGTGATGACACTCTGGTTTACAGGGATATCCGCGGTGTGGCTGAAGCCTGCATCGATGGCAGCGCAATTTCCAAAGTCATCATCGAAACAGCCTATCTTAGTGATGACGAAAAGGTACGAGCCTGTCAGCTGGCCGTTAGAGCCAAAGCCAATTATGTCAAAACCTCCACTGGTTTCGGACCCCACGGCGCCACGGTAGAAGATGTGGAACTCATGAGTAAGATTGTCCAGCCAAAGGGCATGGGCGTCAAAGCTGCAGGAGGAATTGCGTCTTATGAGGATGCCAAGAAAATGATCAAGGCCGGAGCAACTCGACTGGGTGCCAGTGCCGGGATACGGATTTTGAATGAATCCCGTTCAGTAACAATTTCAAATTAATTCAAACCAATTGCGAAGGAGACAAAGTGGTAGATCTGAGAGCTTATGTATTTATTGACAATCTGCAGCCCCAATATGCAGCATTTTTAGGCACTATTGCAACGGGTTTCCTGCCCATTACCGGGATGGCCTCGCTCTATATTGAGATTTCCCCCGGTATCGAAATTAACCGGATTACCGATATTGCCCTGAAATCGACGAATGTGACACCCGGCATGCAAATTGTGGAAAGACTCTACGGCATGCTTGAGATCCACTCCGAATCACAGGCGGATGTGCGCGAGGCGGGGCAGTCTATTTTGACGGCTTTGGAACTGACCGAAGAAGACCGCTGGAAGCCAAAGATATTCTCTAAACAGGTCATCCGCAGAATTGATGATCATCAAACTCAGCTCATCAACCGCATGCGCCATGGCAACATGATCGTGCCTGGTGAGACGCTCTTTGTGATGGAAGTTCAGCCGGCAGCCTATGCGGCGCTTGCCGCCAACGAAGCTGAAAAAGCAGCCGAGATCAACATTCTCGAAGTGCGGTCTTTCGGTTCCTTCGGGCGGATCTACCTCGGCGGTGATGAGCGGGATATCGATGTGGGCTGGCGCGCTGCCGTTCGCGCAATCGAAGAGATGACCGGTCAAGAGCATAAAAATTAAACTGCGGCAGTTCTAAAGAATTGCACAGTAAAAATCGTAAATGTACCCAAACCTAAAAAACAGAATAAGGAGAAACAACATGGCTGAAGCATTAGGAATGCTGGAGACCAGAGGCTATCCTGCAGTTGTTGAAGCTGCGGATGCAATGGTAAAAGCTGCCAAGGTTGAATTGGTATCGTATGAAAAAACCGGTGGCGGATATGTCACGGTTTGCATTCGTGGTGACGTGGCTGCCGTAAAGGCTGCCTGCGAAGCCGGGAAAGCCGGAGCCGCCAGAGTGGGCGAGATCGTGGCGGTCCATATCATTGCCCGTCCTCATCCCAACGTGGATGCAGTACTGCCCCTGGGCAGAACTACCGAAGGCAAATCAGAGATGAAAGGCGCCGCCAAGTAGGGCGGAGTCACCATGAATCTCGCAAAAGTCGTGGGGACAGTGGTCTCCACACAAAAAGAAGAAAGTCTCGTAGGTCTGAAATTTCTGATCCTGGAAAAGCTTAATCTTGAGGGAAAATCCGCAGGTGGCAGTCTTGTGGCTGTGGATGCCGTCGATGCCGGTGTGGGAGAAATCGTGCTCTTCGCCACAGGCAGTTCAGGCCGCCAGACAGTGAGAACCGACAAGCGACCCTGCGATGCGGTGGTCATGGCCATCGTGGACAGTTGGGAAGTGGAAGGTCAAACGCGCTATAAAAAAGGCGTGGATGATTGATCCCTATGGCAGTTGTCACCGGGAATCAGTCTTCAAACCAAAATGATCAGTGATTAATGGGAGGGAAACCGTGTCACAGTTAACAGCGGAACAGGTAGAGTCTATCGCCGGCAAAGTGGTAGGTCTGATCCGACCTGCCGGGTATAGCCCGGATAAAATCGCCAGCGCTGCGCCGACTCAAGCAAGTGAGTCTGCCCTCGGAACCGGTGTTTTTGGCCAAATCGATGCAGCGGTACGAGCGGCAACAAAGGCTCATCTTAAACTCATGGGCATGTCTTTGATCAGCAGGCAGGAGATCATCGGCAGTATCCGCAAACGCATGCTGGAACATGCTGAGGATCTGGCACAGAGAGCCCATGCTGAAACGGGTTTGGGCCGCATCGAGGATAAGATCGTCAAAAACCGACTGGTCAGCGAGAAGACGCCGGGTCCGGAAATCCTCACTCCGACAGCCAACTCGGGCGACCGGGGACTGACGCTCATGGAACGGGCACCCTTTGGCGTCATCGGCTCCATCACACCCGTCACCAATCCCACCTCCACCATTATCTGCAACACCATCGGAATGCTGTCTGCCGGCAATGCCGTGGTGTTCAATGTGCATCCCAGCGCTAAAAATGTGAGTGTCTATACCATCGAATTGCTCAACCAGGCCATTCAGGAGGTCGGGGGTCCCGCCAATCTGGTGACCACGATCAGTGCACCCACCATCGACAGTGCCCGTCAATTAATGGCCCATCCCGGTATCAATCTGCTGGTAGTGACGGGCGGGGCAGGCGTGGTAAAAGCCGCCATGCAGAGTGGTAAACGGGCTATCTGTGCCGGTCCCGGAAATCCCCCGGTTGTAGTGGATGAAAGTGCTGATCTCGAGAAAGCCGCCCGCTGTATTGTAGAAGGTGCATCCCTGGATAACAACATCATCTGTGTCCTTGAAAAAGAGGTTTTCGTAGTGGAATCTGTAGCCGATCAACTCATTGCCGCTTTTCAGCGGCACAATGCGGTGGTATTGAGTCCCCATGAGATCACTCAACTCGAGAAAGTTATTTTCTCTCAACTCAACGGAACCCGCAAACCCGGCGTGATCAATAAAAGGTTCATCGGCCAGAGCATCCGGAAGATCCTGGCAGCAATTCACAAAACCGTCGATGACAATATCCGCCTGGCCATCGCCCCGGTAGAGGCAGGTCATCCCCTGGTGTGGACCGAACAAATGCTGCCGGTGCTTCCCCTGGTGCGCATGCCCAATGCCGACCAGGCCATCGATATCGCCAAAGAAGCGGAGCACGGTTTCCGGCATACGGCCATCATGCATTCCAAAAACCTTGACAACCTAAGCCGCATGGCCAGAGTCATGGATTGTAGCATTTTCGTGAAAAACGGACCTTCCGTTGCCGGTCTGGGGTACGGTGGTGAGGGCTATTGCTCCTTCACCATAGCCAGTCCCACCGGTGAAGGCTTAACCGATCCCCGGGATTTTACGCGTGAACGCCGCTGTGTGCTGGTGGATCACTTCAGGATCGTATGACCATGAAATATCCGGCCATCGCCATCATTGAATTTTCACGAATCCCGGCGGGTATTTATGCCGGCGATGCCATGGTGAAAAAAGCGCCCATAACGGTGCTGAAAAGCGGAACTATCCACAACGGCAAGTATCTCGTACTGATCGGCGGCTCTGTGGCTTCTGTAGAGGAAGCTGTCAACGAAGGGCTGATCAGGGGCGGTGCTGCGGTGCTGGACAGTGTCTTTTTACCCGAGGTTCATCCCGAGGTTCATGCTGCCATCCTGGGGGTCCGCCAAGCCATCGGGGCTGAGGCCATCGGGATCATCGAAACCAACTCCGTGCCGGCCATCGTTAGGGCTGCCGATAAAAGTCTGAAAGGTACGGAGGTAAACCTAGTGGAACTTCGTCTGGCGGATGACCTTGGAGGCAAGGGACTGGCTATTTTCTCCGGCAAAATTGAAGAAGTGGAAAGTGCCCTGGAACTGGCCCGTGGCGTTGCAGATTCTCTGGGTAGCCCACTGAGCGAAATGCTCATCCCAAGACTTGCAGCAGAGATGCGGAATCAGATCGATGTGAACACACGCTTTGGAATCTCCGAACTGGCGCAACTGCCCGGTGAGGAGGGCTAAGATGCACCTCGGTAAAGTCATTGGTACCCTGACTCCCTGTGTAGTCTATACAGGACTGGAAGGCGTTCCCATGCTGCTGGTGCAGCCCCTGGATGCCGAACAGCGTGAACACGGTACTCCTTTTGTGGCCGCCGACCCTACCCGCATGTGCGGCCGTGGGGAACTGATCTATTATGAGAGTTCCCGGGAAGCTGCCCTGGCCCTTGATCCCTGGTTCGTCCCGGTCGACCATGCCGTTATTGGCATTGTGGATGATGTGCATCTGACAGATTTTAGCAGAAGGGGAAAATAGCCCATGCAGATCGGTAGAGTTCGCGGTGCAATCCATTCCAGCATCAATCATCCTTTTTACGACGGCAGAAAACTGCTCATCGTGGATTACCTCGATGATGGGGGACAGCCAACCGGTGAATACGTAATTGCTGTTGATACCGTAGATACAGGAGCAGGAGAAACGGTGTTGGTTTTGGATGAGGGCAATTCTGCCCGGCAGATTATCGGTCAGGCCAATGCCCCGGTGCGATCGGTCATCGTAGGTATCGTGGATCAAATCCACTTGCCCGGCCAGGATTAGAATGACCTGATATTCAGTTCCCGGATCCGCTAAAAGGGGATAAAAACAGCGCCACATTGCAATACAACCGGAATTCCCATAAGTAAGCTGTATGCTTTCATGTTTTTCCCTCTGAAACGATAATATGCCAAACGGATTGACTTGTCAGTGGGCTATTGGATTACGGATAAAAGCGATAAAAATTCATACGAATGTAGCCCCGGCCACAATAATATGGACAACGCTGATCCAAATACCCAGTTTAGCGAGTCGCTTCGAACCCAGTGAATTTTCTTTATCCCATCGGATTGAAAAGTATCCGAAGATTTATCCGTTAAGTACGAGTTGATATTGGCGGATTGTTTTCAATAGCCCCTACAAAGCAAATATTACGATGATGTCAACAATCAGAACGGGTATTGAAACCCCTAAAAGTGGTCGGACAAATGGATTTTCCAGCAACGATTGCTACAGGATAATCCTGTTAACTGCCCCTAAAATGGGACCTAGGGAAAAGGTCAACACTCCTACCACAAAATATTGAGGACGAACCCTCCAACCATCAAGATAGTATGACATAAATATAAGAACCGTCACATAAAATATGGCTAAAGGACCCGTTATCCATCTGGAAGAAATATTCAGGTAATAGGCTACAAAAGATTCATCCCCGTCGGATATGTTTATGAATTTGATTATCGTGTAGGTAACCTGATACAGCGGATTCAAAAATACGACAAGATACGCTATTGTTTTTACAATGACATTCTTGCTACGATAAAGGACAACAAATCCCAATATTATTGCAATGATTTGAAATATTTGACCCGCCATCATAACGACGATCCATTCCATACTACTTTGAGGAAGTGAGCTTAACCTAAACCACCCCTGTTCTCCACCCGGAGCAGTGAGTATCTGCCAATGAGTTAAATTTGAAGGCTGAACAACCCAGGATTGAAGCAATCCTTCGAAGCCAAAGGTGGGGCTAATATGAAATAACTGAAATATTAGCCAATGCCCGGTTTCATGAAGTCTTTGAGCTCCCAGGTACGTTAGACAAAAGGGCAATATGAGAAAATTTCATTTTTAAAAGTTTCATGGGCACCCTCATATAATTTATTTATTTCGCAGGTTAACACTCATAATCAATAGCACTTCCGGCGACCGTTCGAGATCAAGCCTGCTGCTACATTTTGTGATAATGCCCACCAATAGCAAAGATATAAATGGACTTATCATCAAAACGATATACGACCCGATCACCTTTTGATATTCTGCGTGACCAAAAACCTGATAAACTAAATTTCAACTGCTCTGGTTTACCGAGCCCTTTCGCCGGATTATGTCTTTGCATTTCTGTTAAGATTCTACACAGATTTTGATGTATTTGCTTGTCCTGTAAGCGAAGCGTTTCATATTGCCCCCAGATTTTACCTTCAAATACAATTGATCTCATCGAGATCTTCCGGGGTTGGTGAATAGCCTGTATTCGTTGTGTGAGTCAGGGTTGAATCAGCAATCTGCGTCATTAAAATATTATTTTGCATTACATAAAGTGTCTCTTGCTCTCGATCCCAGTCCTCAGCACTGACAACGATAAAATCACTGCCAGCGCGTCTTTTGATCTTCACCGGTTCATGATCAGAGATGGCTTCTTCAACGACAGTTTTAATATTAGCTCTAAACTTGTTTACTGATAATTCTTTCATGATGCTCCAATTTATTATTTTTAATGTACGGTATATTAGTACATAAGAATTGAAATAAGAAAGTTAAAAATAGCTAACGACTAAACGCACGGACGCATACGTCTATTAATTATTTTAGTTAGGGCTTTATTCAGGTCCCTCAATTTTAGAAAAACCACATTACCGCTGTTTCACGTCCGACTTGATGCCCGTGTTATACGCGATTTTAGACAGCTTTAGCTGAATGTGCTCAAACGGTTTGGCCATGAAGCGTTGGGTATTTCGAAGCACTTCATTTTCAGACTATTCTGTCAGCGTTGGCTCGTGTGAATTGCAAATGTTTATGACTTTCGGGTTGGATATTCTTTTCATTACGCTGCTTTTATATCATACAGATGTTTCTGAAATTCAATGAACAACGAACTTATATTCTGAACATCGCCTAAAATCGCCATTGCATCTTCCAAGGATTGATATTTTGTTTGAAGCAGAATGGGCAATTTGTCCTGGTCGAGTTCGCTTATTCCGGCCTCAACATATTTGCTCAACACAAATTCTATAAATTCTTTTTGTTTGTCATTTAGCAATGCAAAAATGGTGGCTTTGGCTCTTGTTGCTCTTTCTTCTCTTGTTATGGGTTGAATATCGCTATTAAACACATATTCCAAAACATCAATCGAATCGCTGTTTTCTGCATTTATTAGTTTTTGAAGTGTAGTCAATTCGTCTTTGCCGAAACCTGCTTCATCTAATTTTTCGAGTAATGGTTTTCTTGTTACCGGATTACCCTATATTTCCCGTAATTCTTCTTCGCTTTTGAAAAAGTTTGGTAACTCACCAAATAGAATTTCTAAAAACTCCTGTGCCGAAATTGGGTTGCCGTCTGCAGTCCGAAATGAAGTGGCAATCATATGCTGTATTTCTCTTTCCTTGCCGTCTTTTGATTTTACTTTTACGCGTTTAGGGCAAATACAAGATCTTTGACCACAAACAGGGCAAGGCTCTGGTGGTTGTGGCTCTCCGTCCCATTCGGGGTCTGAAAATCGTTGATAAGCATCTACAAAATCATAGATTGTAAAAAACTCTTTGCCGTCAAAAAGACGCGTTCCACGACCTACAATTTGTTTAAACTCAATTATCTGATTTACCGGTCGCATTAAAATAATATTGCGAATATTCCGTGCATCAACTCCTGTTGATAGTTTTTGTGATGTTGTTAAAATTGTCGGAATCGTTTTTTCGTTGTCCCGAAACTCTCTTAAAAACTGTTCGCCAATTTCTCCATCGTTTGCAGTAACGCGAACACAATAATTCGGGTCTTTGCTTTTTTTGTATTGGTTTACTAAATCCCGAACAGCGGCAGCGTGGTCTTGTGTGGCACAGAAAACAATCGACTTTTCATTCTGATTGATTTCGTCCATAAAAATTCGAACACGTCTTGCTTCTCGTTCTTTTATTTCAATGATTTTGTTAAAATCTGGTTCGGTGTAAAGTTTTCCTTCTTCAATATCGCCTTCAATTATATCGTCATCGCTGGTGTAGATATAATCGTCAAGGGTGGCTTTAATTCGTTTTACTTTGAAAGGTGTTAAAAAGCCATCGTTAATCCCTTCTTTTAGTGGGTAAATGTAAACAGGTTCGCCAAAATATCGGTAAGTATCAACATTATCTTTGCGTTTTGGTGTTGCTGTTAAACCCAATTGAACGGCTGGCGAAAAATATTCTAAAATACCTCTCCAGTTTCCTTCATCATTTGCTCCACCTCTATGACATTCGTCAATTATTATTAAGTCGAAGGAATCTATTGGAGAATGACCAAAGTTGAATGCTGAAGTATTATATTCTGCTTGTGGTTCGGCAGCAATACTCAATTTCGCATTATCTACGGATTCTGTCATAAATGACTGAAAAATCGTAAAAAAGATGCTTCCGTTTGTCGGCACTTCACCTTTCTTTTTAATCGCTTTGGGCTTTATGCGAACCATTGCATCATCGGGAAATGTAGAAAATGCCTGGTCGGCTAAAATATTACGGTCGGCAAGAAACAAAATCCGAGGTCGTCTTTTTCCGTCTCGGTTTAAGTTCCAACGTGTATGAAACAATTTCCACGCAATTTGAAAAGCAAGAGGTGTTTTTCCAGTTCCTGTTGCAAGTGTTATTAGAATGCGGTCTTTGTTTTGTGCAATGGCTTCTAAAGTATTCTTTACTGCAATTTCCTGATAATATCGTGGTTGCTAGGCTCCCGATTTATCTTCAAAAGGAACTGGCATAAATTTTTCAAACCATTCTTTTGATTGAGTTTCTGCTTGCCATGAGCTTTGTCGAAGGGTAAACTTCATTCCAAAGTTCATCGGGAACAAGAAGATTATCAACGAGTTTTTCCTCGCCTGTTTTCATACAGATTTGATAAATTTCTTTTCCGT
>CAZIYQ010000106.1:0-9770 GCA_964543505.1 uncultured bacterium
CAAATAACAGGACTATTTCTTCCCATCAAATGACATATGGGATTTTTAGGTAGTAATAGATTTGTTCAGAATTATCCCACACATCCCCAGGCATTCTGTAAAATGTAGTATGAATATTATTATCTGCATCAATACAATCACTCGCCCACCCTCCATTAATATTAAAATGACCGATTGTCTCTTCCGGATATGGTATGTAAGCATGATCGACAAGAGTTCCGTCGGGATAAATAAATGAGAAAATTGTTGTATCTACAGTTCCCACAAATCTGATCAATAGGTCATAGGGTTCCTCGGGAATCGGAAAGAAGCTTAAAAAGGGAGAACTAGGAGTAAACAATTGATAATTATCGAAGGAGCCCATTGTATCAAACCGATACCAATTTATATTGGTGAGCGAATGCCAAACAAATTGTAAATAACCCTCGGCATCTTGAATCAGTTCAATATCACCGAACGAATAATTTTGAGGTTCCAATAACACATTTTCGTAACTGACGATAACTTCTCCCTCAGTGGATAAACGACAGTAATAAACATCATCAATGTCCGGACCATGTTCAACACTGGCTGAATTGAATACACCAAGTACGTGCAGGAAGCCATCCGATCCAAGAATCAAGTCAGGGTTTCTGTCAGGTATGTAATTCCTGTCAATGATAAGGGGATCATAACCCGGAATAGGATCACAGTTGCTATCCATTTTCTGGTAGTACATTTTCTTCTGATTCAATATCTCCGTGTAATAGTCTCCTTCTTCATTCTAATAGGTGATTACGGTATCGGGAACAGGGTCATATCCCATGAAAAAAAAATGCATATTGCCATCTGGATCAAAGACATATTGATGGTTAATAAACCCGTCAATGTGCTGAAAGATGGGTTTATTCTGGATGATAATCTCACCATCAGGGGATATCTTGTTCAATTGTTGACTACCGTTCGCTCCGAATACAATATAAAAATTACCATCCGGACCCAACTGCATATAAGATGGATCCTGATCATTTCTATTTCCTTCTAAACCTTGATCGATTTCCCGATTTGAAGAATAAAATAGGGTTGGCTCTCTCGTAAAAGGAAAATAAGCAAATGTACAAGCCAATAATAAAAAAATTGTCCAATACTTCATCATTGCTAAAACCCGTATTTTCTAAACATGTTTTCCCCTAATACTATTTGTCCATTGAAATCTTTATCACCAAAAAGTAACAATGGATCAGAGAGGACAAAGGGCGGGGTTAAGCAACATCTTTTCTGTATAATTGTAATCTAGAATTCTCCATTCCTTTCATACGACATAATTTAGAGACTCCGGAACCCCACTTCTTTGATTTTACAGAAAGAAGTTTACGCTACCCGGTTGGAAAGCTGCTATGAATCACTTTGCAATCATCATCGAAAAATGTATCGAGCAATTCCTGTAAAATGCTGTTTACACAAATACTGCACCCTCTACTGCGGGGCTCTGCCCCTGGGTAGTTCATTCTTCTGTTCTTAAAGAACAATTTCCAACTCATGGCAAAGCGGATTCCAATTAGCCCGAAATCACAGCAAGGGAGTCAACTATGAGCAGATTTGTCTTCTAATCATTCTCTGTAAAAAAACTGAAAGCCCCGGATTGATACGGAGCTTTCAGTTAAATAATCATGTTAATATGGAGGAGGGAATTACTTCATTAACATAAGTTTTTGGGTTTTTTGGAAATTGTCACCTTTCAACTGCAGCAGGTAAACTCCGCTTGCATATCTGCCTGCATTCCAGTTCAGAGAATGCTCTCCTGCTAGCTGCTGTCCCTGGGTAAGCGTTTCAATCAATTTCCCTTGCAGGTCATAAACTGTAAGACTCACCGGTCCGTCATCGGGAAGGGAATAATTGATGGTGGTTTCCGGGTTGAATGGATTGGGGTAGTTAGACAAAAGCGTGTAGGATTGAATGATCTCTACCTCAACATAGCCGTTGTCAGAAGCGGCTTCAATTCGATCCACCTCAAAGGGACCGTCGGCAGTGAAGAGCAATTCACCTTGTGGTTCCACCAGGATGATAGTAGAGTGATTACCATCGGTACTGTAATCAGCTACCAGAGCATCCGGATTCAGGGTCAACGCGATATCATCTTTATGAGAGATATGAATTTCTACGGCATCCACCAGACCATCTGCCCGAAGAGAGAGTGAATTTTCATCGCGAATTAATCGGGCTGTTTTAGCACCGGTTTCACGTCCATTGCCGAGTATAGCATCAATCATTGCTACAACATCGATGATATCCACGGAACTGTCATAATTCATATCGGCATGGCAGAAATTGATCTCATTGAACTCGGTCGTTCCGAGAATGTAACTCACCGAGAAAACCACATCCGTCACATCCACATTGCCATCAAGGTTTGAGTCACCGTCACCCAGGCAGGTTGACAGATCAACGGCAATGGACTTGACCCTGCTCACAGAATTGTCATACTGGGCATAGGTCACATAGATCTCATATACGTAATCTCCCAGCGACAGGTCTTCATCCAGATAGTCGTTAGTTTCCGGCGGCAGCGTGGCAATCTGTACCCCGTTGCGCAGGAGGACAATGCTCTCGGCGGGTGAAAATTCCTCATCAAAATACCAGGTGGCATGGACATTAGTATCATTCTCAACAGCGAGTTTGAAATTAGAAACGCCATGTGCTCCCGGCAGGCGAACGATGGAACTCTGATATTGATAATTGTTCAGATTCGTACCATTGCAGACAAAGGTCAGATGGTCATTGCTCATCCAGCGTACCCTGAAAAGCTCGTAATCTTCTGGAATTACAACGCCATGGCTCTGGAAGTAATCCACTGCATTCATCAGACCATCCTGGGTATTCCAGATGACCGGGTCACTATGCATTGTATTCCAGTTGGCAGTTTCACCGCCGGTCCAGCCGTCATCAGTCATGGTGCGGAATTTCGTCTGGATCATGGCATCATCCTCTCCCACAATATCCGCTATTTCCTGATTTTGCCAGACGATACCTTTATTTCCGTTATATCCGCTGCACCATTCACCGTTAGGGCTTAGGGCAGAAACAGTTGACCAGTCATCAAGTACATAGGGCAGCTCAATGAGGTTGGTGTCATTCCACAATACCGGCCTCCAGATAGACCGCTCCTGGGCGGCGTATCCACCGATGAGGCCACCATCACTACTGACACAATCTGCCCGGCTGTCGGACCAGTTGTCCACATCAGGCAGCAGGATTGATCCGGTTTCAGGAGTCCATTTATAGGCTTTGGCCGATCCCATTCCAAGATTGTACCAGGCCAACCCGACTACGGTGCTGCCGTCATCACTGATTGCATTCACGGTGTTCAGTTCCCCGCTCATGGGAGTGCCTCCTTCGACGGTACCCAGTAAATTGGGAGTCAGACTTTCAACATCCCACATAGTTGCCTCGAGGTCACCATCGTTATTGAAGGCCTGACCGGCAATATAGCCGTTATCAGAGACATCACTAGCACCACCGGTATTAGGGATGGTTGAGATACCGCCATCCGGTATCCAGTAAAGCCCACCGCCATCTCCTTCCACACCGCCTACGAGCATATAGCCGTCAGAACTGGCACTCAGTATCCAAGGAATGTCGATGCGTGTTATGTCACCATTAGCGGGTGTCACCACAATCACAACTTCAACCGGGTCACTGGGATCAGACTCTCCCTCTTCATAGACAGCAGTGACGGAATAGGAATAAATCCCATCGGTAAGCCCTTCATCAAGATAGAGGAGTTCGGTTATAAGTGAACCGTTGATCTGGGAAGCATCCCGGTAAACATTGTATCCCAGAAGTGTGCCATCAGATCCTTGGGGAGCATCCCAGGTCAAATTAACATTGGTTTCCTGCTGAACACTATACTGCAGGTTTGAGGGCGGAGTCAGGACCAGAGTCGTCCCAGGTATGAAGTCAGCACCAATGTCCCAGTGTTCCCTGGTTTCATAATTGATATCATCGGAGAACCAACGGGCCGGTACGGCGCCTGCCATATAGCAGGCTGATTCAGCGGAAGAGATATTCAGGTCGCCATTGGCGGCATCGTCATACATGATATCACCATTGACACCTGCCGATTCAAAACCATAAGCAGTATTCAAGTCTGACAGGTCAGTGTAGTACTCGGCAAAGCCCACCTGAAATAACTTGGTTCCCGGTTCTGTGTAATAACAGTTGTTGTCAAAGGAGGAGCCAGTGAAGAAACTGGCCATGTCACCACCGTAAAACTCAATATTGACAATCCCCCGTGAACTATCCATAGGACCACCGTCCATGACGTCATTGACATCCTTGTGGAAAGCATTGTTATGCACATTGGCCGAAGACTCTGTGAGAGCCAGACACTGTGCCGGCTGACCGAAAAAGCCACCGAAGTCGGGATAGTTGTAATAGAAGGAGTTGTTCCAAATCTCGATATTGGCATCAGCTCCGCACATGGCCACGCTCAAACTGGCAGCAGCCGTGTCATAGATGAAGTTATTCCAGAACCTCACCGAAGAACTCTGGGAGATGAGTGCTCCAACAAAACCGGACTGATGAATGCGGCAGTGTGAGATGTCGATATTGGTTGAGCCTCCCACATACAAAGCACCGTTGGAAAACTCATTGGATATATCCATCTGCAGGTTCAAACCGTCCAGATGTACCCAGGAAGTATTGGTGATGCCGATAGCCCAGGCATCCCAACCGCCATCTACGATGACTTCACCTCCGGCAGGATAGATATGTACCCAGCTGTCGGCACTCGCACCAGGGATAGCTCCGTCCAGTGCTGCGGCTTCTACATAGGTCCCTGCTGCAACTTCTACATCCAGCGGGCCCGTGATACCATTGGTTACTAGGGCAGTGAATAACTCTCCGAAGGAAGAATAATCACCCGTACCTGAAGGATCTACTGTTACAGTACCACTCAACGTGGGTGTTGGTATGAAGTCAGCACCAATGTCCCAGTGTTCCCTGGTTTCATAATTGATATCATCGGAGAACCAACGGGCCGGTACGGCGCCTGCCATATAGCAGGCTGATTCAGCGGAAGAGATATTCAGGTCGCCATTGGCGGCATCGTCATACATGATATCACCATTGACACCTGCCGATTCAAAACCATAAGCAGTATTCAAGTCTGACAGGTCAGTGTAGTACTCGGCAAAGCCCACCTGAAATAACTTGGTTCCCGGTTCTGTGTAATAACAGTTGTTGTCAAAGGAGGAGCCAGTGAAGAAACTGGCCATGTCACCACCGTAAAACTCAATATTGACAATCCCCCGTGAACTATCCATAGGACCACCGTCCATGACGTCATTGACATCCTTGTGGAAAGCATTGTTATGCACATTGGCCGAAGACTCTGTGAGAGCCAGACACTGTGCCGGCTGACCGAAAAAGCCACCGAAGTCGGGATAGTTGTAATAGAAGGAGTTGTTCCAAATCTCGATATTGGCATCAGCTCCGCACATGGCCACGCTCAAACTGGCAGCAGCCGTGTCATAGATGAAGTTATTCCAGAACCTCACCGAAGAACTCTGGGAGATGAGTGCTCCAACAAAACCGGACTGATGAATGCGGCAGTGTGAGATGTCGATATTGGTTGAGCCTCCCACATACAAAGCACCGTTGGAAAACTCATTGGATATATCCATCTGCAGGTTCAAACCGTCCAGATGTACCCAGGAAGTATTGGTGATGCCGATAGCCCAGGCATCCCAACCGCCATCTACGATGACTTCACCTCCGGCAGGATAGATATGTACCCAGCTGTCGGCACTCGCACCAGGGATAGCTCCGTCCAGTGCTGCGGCTTCTACATAGGTCCCTGCTGCAACTTCTACATCCAGCGGGCCCGTGATACCATTGGTTACTAGGGCAGTGAAACATTCTGTAAAGGATGTCCAGTCACCACTTCCGTCCGGATTGATGGTTTTACTAGTGGCAAAACCAATTGCCATCATTAATACGAAAATAAGAATAAAGGATCTCTTCATTGTTCCTCCGTTGTTTTAGGTTTAAGGGTTTGATCGAAGATCTCGATCAGCGTTCTGATTCGAAGTGGTTTGGTTAAAAAATAATCCACCTCTTTTAGTATCTGCGCCTGTTCAAAAACTTTCGAGGCATAACCGGTATAGAGAATGGTACAAATCTGCGGTTGAATTTTCCTCAGCTTTTCGATTAATTGGATACCGGTGAGTTCGGGCATAGAATAATCCGTGACTATGAACTGATAATCTGTCTCCATGGCACTTTTAAGGGCTTCAATGGGATTCAGGAATGGTCTTACCTGAAAGCCTTCCGAACTCAGAAAAGTGCAGAGACTTTTAAGTGACATTTCATCATTATCAACCAGCAGGATCGAAAGAGGCGCAATAATCATAGCAAACTAAAGGTCAAGAGTCGTGCCATGGTATTATTGAGATCAGAGACAATCCTTAAGTAATTGTATATTTGATTATTAGAGTGTAAAGCGCGCTATTCTTCAGGGCTTGGAAATGACTCAGTAACTGAGTATTGAAAGGAGTAACACTCAATTTCTGAGAGTTATTAAAATTCTTAGAGCAGGGTGTGGTTACTTAAGGCCTGCCATTTTTACGAAAGTTGCCCAGGCAACATTCAGATATTCTGCTGCTTTGCTGATGTTTTTATTGAACATGTGGTAAACTTTCAGGGCAACCTGTTGTTTGATTTCCTCAAGAGGGTATTGCTTCCGGTTCAGGTCCAGCACCAGTTGTTTGAGGGCAACCGGCGGAGTGCTGGCATTCAGGAATCCCAGATGCTCCACTTTGATGATCTCTTCATGGAACAGCAGACAAACCCGGTCAATGGTATTTTTCAGCTCCCGGATATTGCCGGGCCAGTCATATGATTCCAGCAGGTGTACGGCGTCCCGGTCAATAAATTTGAAGGATTTATTCTTTTGCTGATTGAGTTGATCCAGGAACATCCTGGCCAAGGGAGCGATTTCCGCCCTACGATCTTTCAGTGGCGGGAGAAAGATTCGACCGGAATTGATTCTATAGTAGAGATCAGGGCGGAATTTATTTTCTTCCACCATCTCAGCGAGTACCCGATTAGTGGCACAGATTATCCGCACATCCAGTGAAAGGGGAGATGATCCACCCAGACGATAGATCTCTTTTTGCTGGATTGCCCGCAGTAGTTTGGGCTGCATTTCCAGGGGCATATCCCCGATCTCATCGAGGAAAAGTGTTCCACCTTGAGCCAGTTCCAGTTTGCCCTTTGCTCCCTCCATCCGGGCACCTGTGAAAGCACCTTTTTCATAGCCGAACAATTCACTCTCAAACAGGGTGGGTGATATGGCAGAACAGTTGAGTGTGACGAAGGGTCGTGTGCATTGCCCCTGACCACGGTGAACCAGCTGGGCGATTACTTCCTTGCCGGTTCCGGTTTCACCCTCAATCAATACGGGGATATCCCGATCATCATGCAGTTTGAGGCTCAGATCTACAATGGCCTTCGTTTTTTCGGAAAATATTCCGATTTTTTCCCCTTCTATCAGGTGGGAAAAGATTTGCCGGTAATTATCCAGTTCTTCACTGATTATGTGTTTTGCTTTGGTTTCCTGTTTAACCTGATGCCGGGCTTCCTTCAGTGCAGATTGCAGTTCCCGCTTCTCAAGAATTCGTTTGATCACTTCATCCAACTGCCGGACATAGATTGGCTTGAGGATATAATCAGCAGCCCCAGCACGCAGTGCTTCTATACTGGATTCCAGCTCACCAAATCCCGTCATGAGGACCATATCGGTTCCGGCACCTTCCGGCAATTTACGGATCTCCTTCAGAAATTCGATCCCGTTCATCCCTTTCATCCTGATATCGGAAATTACAATTGGGAAGGGATCAGAGCGGTACAGTTCAAGAGCTTGTGAACAGGATTGTGCCTGGACTACCTCAAAACCCAGAGGATCTGCCAGAAATCCTGCTACTGCTTCCAGGCTGTCCCTGTCGTCATCGACAACGAGAACCCTCATTGTTCCTCCGGTAGTAAAGGAAAGGAGATGCTGAAGGTAACTCCCTCCCCTTGCCGGTTATCGTATCTGACCTCTCCGTTCATTTGATTCACATAATTCTTCACGATGGACAACCCCAATCCCATACCGCCGGAATCATGTTGCGTTGAAAAAAACGGATCGAAAATATCCTTTGAGTCATCCACATTCAAGCCGATTCCGTTGTCTTCAATGGCGATCACGACTGATTGATTATCAACCCTGCTGGTGACTTTTATCCATTTGGATTTTTTCTCGCTTTGATCCAGCGCATGAATGGCGTTGGTGATCAGGTTGACAGTGATTTGCTCCAAATGGACCTTGTTGCCTATGATACCGGGACCTGCCGGGGATAATTCAGTGATCAGATCAATTCCATGGGAATGACACTGTTGGTGCAGAAATCCAAGAGCACCCCGGATACAGTCGTTAACGGCTATTTCACATGCACTGATCATCTCATCCCCGGCGTTCCAGTAGATCCGAATGTGTTTGATGATCTGATCGATCCGCTGGGCCGAGGAAAAGACCTTTTCAACTGACTTGCGATAGAGGGGTGGCAGAACTTGATCCCGATCATCTTTAAACAGAATTCCATCGGCATTGATCACAATTGAGTTCAGGGGTTGGTTGATTTCATGGGTAATCCCGGCTGTCATTACACCAATAGTTGCCAGTCTTGCACTTCTCTCGAGGAGCTGTCGGGTTTCCAGTTCTTTTTTCTCCATGGCATATTGGGATTCCATGGCGGCAATTCGCCGGGCAATCTTGGCAGAATAGAGTTTCTCATGCAAATGGATACTCTTTTTCAAATAGGTTGAGGCCTCTTTGAAATCCTCCATTTTTTCATAAATCTCACCGAGCTGGGTGTAGCAAAACCAGTATATCTCATTGTTATCCATCTTCTGGGCGATGGCATGGGCCTTTTTTGTAAAAGTCAGCGCACGCTGAATTTCTCCGATGTTCAGATAAGAAGAGCCCAGGCCGATGTAAACCAGTGCGCGGGTGAGGTCCTCATTTACTACCTCCAATAATTTCAGGGATTCATTGAAAAAACGGATCGCCTCATTGAATTCCCCTCTGGCATTCTGAACCTCGCCGATGCTTTTATGAGCAAATGCCTCATCACCTGGTTTTCCCTGTTCTCTGGCCAGGTTGATTGCTTTCTCAAAGTGATCGATGGAATCCCGGTACTCACCCCTGCGCAAGGAAAACTCACCGAGATTAATAACAGCGGCGATATTGTTTTTGTTGTGCTGAAGGCTTTGCTGAAAATATTCTGCCCCTTTTTCCTCCAGATTCAGTGCGTTGTAATAAACCCCGATATTGCAGAGCACTTCTGAAATATCCTTGTCGCGCTTTAGTCTCTTGAAGATGGAGAGGGCCCGGAAGCCAAAATCCAGCGCTTTGTCAACGATTAACCGGGTGTAGTGGATCAGAGAAAGTTCCTTGAACGCCTTTGCTGTTCCCTGCTGATCATTATCGCGTTCGGTCTCCCGGAGCGTATTATGGATGATCTCTAGGGCCTGTTTATAATGTGAATGGTTCCGACAATACGTACTGATATCGACGGCGATATCCACTCGTTTTGATAAGACCGTTTCGCGGTCGTATTCATGCAATTTCTTTTTCAGAAATTGATCCATCAATAATTCACTGTAGCTTGTGACTGTGTTTTCAAGTTTTCTTGGGGGTGTACAGTATTTTGTGTAAACAGCATTTTACAGGTATTGTTCAATTCGTT
>CAZIYQ010000107.1:0-9747 GCA_964543505.1 uncultured bacterium
AGGTGCACACACGGTAATATTCAGCTCAAATCCGGATGTAGATCGCGATTTTTTTCGCGACGTACTGAAATTCCCAAACATTGATGTCGGCGATGGTTGGTTGATTTTTGGATTACCGCCATCTGAAGTTGCAGTTCATCCATCGGACAAAGATAATGTTAATAAGTTCTATCTGATTTGTGACGACATTGTGTCGTTCATCAAGGAAATGCAGAAGCACAATATCACGACCACGCCTGTTAAGGATGAAGGATGGGGATTGCTCACAGAACTTTCACTACCTGGGGGAGGCAAACTGGGGGTGTACCAAGCACGTCATCAAAGACCGGATTCTGTTTCCCTATGATCTAATTCCGATGCAAATAATTGCTACCGACAAAATCGGAAAACGCGGACAATTGCAGGAGCGATTTCCACCGTTTTATGAAACAATATCAATTTGCGATTCATGCAACATAGCAAAAGTATGCAAGGGAATTAGCACGCGTCCGGTTTCTTTAAATTTTGGAAGTGCATCGAGCGCGCTAATTCCCTTATGCAAACCGTTAGAATGCATGCGATATTAATACATATTATTATATGGCTGTATATACATAGTTCTGCTTATCTTTTCCTATGAAAATGAATCCGAAATTCGACTGGGATTCAAATAAAAATATTGAAAATCTTCAAAAACATGGTATTGATTTTGGAGTAGCTCAATATGCTTTTGCTGATCCAAATCGAATAATATTAAAAGATGTTGGTCACAGCACGAAAAATCGAAGATCGATACTTCTGCATCCGCAAAATTGATAATGGAAGTGTAACTGTCCGATTTACATATCGAGAAAATGTGATACGGATATTTGGTGCTGGTTATTGGCGGAAAGGGAAAAAGACCTATGAACAAGAAAATTGATAACACAGATGGTCCTATTGATGTGGTTGAGGTTGTAGATGATTTCTTACCATCCCCTGAGCAACTTGCCTTTAAGGATGATACTGTAAAAGTTACTTTAATGCTTAGTAGGAATAGCGTAGATTTCTTCAAAAAAGAAGCACGCAAATATCATACAAAATATCAGAAGATGATTAGAAATCTTCTCGATCAGTACAGCACATATCATACTAAGTAGCAAGGCATTCTAACGAAATAAGACTTCGCAACTGACAGACACCCAATAGTTTACCATTGTCAGACTGCAAGTCATGGTTGAACAAATCCCGGAGGGAGTCTATATGGAGATTGAATAATTTATAGATGACCCTTGGAAAGACCGGTCAGGTTGGGAGTGTTGAGAAAATTTCAGGTTTTTCGTTTTTTCAGAGATTCCATCTCACTGCAATTGCGGATTGCCCGGGTGAAGATCCTTGTATTTTTACGGTTTTGACTGTAAGCCACCCTTGCCGGCAATATGTGTTAGCCGTTATCGCCCATTACAACTATTTCTCATGTATATTTGCAGTCCAGATTTGACAGAAATACATTCAATAAGTATTTTTAATGAACAAAATAAAATGGGGGATTCATGTCCAAAGGAAAAGATAGTCAAAAAAAGACAGATAAGAAGAAATCAGAAAAAACATTGAAAGAAAAACGCAAAGACAAGAAAGCAAAGAAAAACCAAAAGGGTAAGTTATAACCCCTTTATTAAAAATATATTAAAACAAAAGGGACTGTTACTTCTTGATGTTTAAGACCTGCAATGGAATTTTCGATTCGATAATTGTCTCCATCGCATAACAGGTGCGTCGAGTAGAACGCCACTCAGCTTTTGCAGGACTCAAGCTGGTTGTATTGACAATTAAACCGCAACTTGAAATCTATGCAAGCGGCTACTGATTTATTCGTTAGGGTATCTTTGAGAGATTTTTAATGCTACCAGGTCACGCGATAATTATTGAAGGTATTATGAAGTTTACTCGCCGGGTTGACGATGACCAAAGAGGCTTGGCCTTTTGGCTGAAGGTCCGACTCGATAATCCCATAGAGCAAGTTTCCAGGAATCTTTTATTTTTTGATTTTTGCAAAGCCTTTGCAGATAAAGGTCTCACGCCTGAAGGGGGGGAATTTGGTGGATGGGACTGGCAGCTGTTATTTACTGCTGATGAACCCAATCTCGATATAACAGAAGAAGATCGTGAGTCGATTCGATCATGGTTTGAGGCGCGCGATGAAGTGGGATGCGTCGAGGTTAGCCAACTCATTGATCCTCAACATGAATATGCAACATTAGACGCGGAATACCAAAAGGCATGCGCTTTACTGCAGACCGACAAGTCAACAAGTGGTCTTTAGAAAACAAAAACAGATGGAATGATGCAAACAGTTAGTAGATCAATAGGAGGGTCATATGAAAGCAGTTAGAATTCATGAATATGGCAACATAAACGTTTTGGCATTTGAAGATGCGCCAATGCCAACCATTGCATCAAAAGAAGTTCTTGTTCGGGTTGTGGCCGCATCCGTCAATCCGGTGGACTGGAAAATTAGAGAAGGCTATTTGAAAAAGATGATTTCCTATCCAATGCCACTTACCTTGGGTTGGGATGTTTCTGGTGTTGTTGCGGCTGTCGGGGTCGATGTAACTGGGTTTCGTGTTGGTGACGCCGTTTACTCTCGCCCAGACATCAAACGCAATGGTACCTATGCAGAATATGTTGCCATCCGGGATAGCGAAATCGCACTCAAGCCAAGGACGATATCGCATGTCGAAGCCGCTTCTTTGCCTTTAGCGGGTGTCACAGCTTGGGAAGTGCTCATCAATGCAGCACAACTGACGACTGGTCAGAGGGTGTTGATTCATGCTGGCTCTGGTGGAGTTGGATCTCTTGCGATTCAGATTGCAAAATCACGCGGTGCGTATGTTATCGCAACCACCTCCGGGAAAAACCGGTCGTTTGTGGAATCGTTGGGAGCTGATGAAGTAATCGACTATCAGACACAGCAGTTTTCGGAAATTTTGCGGAATGTTGACGTTGTCTTCGATACACTTGGTGGCGATATTCAGGAATCGTCTTGGTCGGTCTTAAAAAAAGGTGGTATCCTAATTTCAATCGTCAGCCCACCGTCCGAAACTAAAGCTAAAGAACTGGCTGTTCGATGCGCCTTCGTTTTTATCGAACCGAATGCTTACATCCTTGAACAATTGGCCAAACTTGTTGAGTGTGGGAAGCTGCGTCCTATTATCGGTGCTGAATACGCACTCCAGGATGTCGCCAAAGCACACGCCTTCAGCGAAACCGGACATACGGTAGGAAAGATTGTTTTGTATGTTGGACAGCCCTGACAAGCCAGTCCAACCGACCGCCGAAAGTGTTTGACTCTATTCTCAATTCTTGTTAAAAGTATTTCAAAAATTGTTATATTTTCTTTTGTGGGTTCAGGAGATTCTTCTTTTTAATCGTTCAACTTAATTTAGAGAATCCTGAATCTCATATTTCTAATCCAATTTTACAGTAAGAATTTTACACTACCCTTCTTTTCCAACTTCATGCAGTTAGAATGCACCGTAAAATTCACTCAAAATACATACGCTTTCAGGTGTTAAATTTAGGCATGGTCATTCCCGTAAATTAAATTTGAAATAGTCATCAAAATTTTACGACAAGATACTTTAACTGAAAAATAACACTGAACTGATTGAAAATGGGCAAAATCAGATTAAACAATATTAAGCTGTACGGCTATCACGGCTGTTTCCCGGAAGAGAAAAGTCTGGGACAACCTTTCGAAATTGACGTCGAAATTGATGCTGATCTTACTCGGGCCGTTGCAGAAGATAGGCTGACAACGACCACTGATTATTCGATAATCCATAAAACCATTGAGACTGTTTTTACTCAGAATAAATATAATCTGATTGAGACCGCTGCAGACCGTATCGGTAAAGCTATTCTGGCTTTGGACCATTTTAATTCCGTTACCGTCAGGGTCCGAAAGATCAGCGCCCCCATCGCGGCGGCTTTTGATTCCATTGAAGTTGAACTCACACAGAAGCGGAGTAAAAATTGAAATCATTTATCGGAATCGGATCTAATACGGGTAATCGCCAGGGACATTTCAAGTCGGCTTTGCGAAACCTCACCGCTGAAAACGGGATAACAATAATTGACAAATCTCCAATATATGAAACGCCTCCACTGTACAATCCGGAGCAGGGTTATTTTCTGAATGGGGTCATTCTGATCAGTACCAATTTGAACCCGATTCAAATGCTGCACTACTTGAAAGAAATCGAAGTAAAAGAAGGCAGAGAACCTACGCAGCGGCGGAATTCTCCGCGACCCCTCGACCTGGATATCTTAACTTTTGGAAACCTCGAGGTTGATATAGATTTTCTACGAATTCCTCACCCAAAATTGTCTGAACGAAAATTTGTGCTTCAGCCCTGGGCTGACATCGCCCCAGACTTTGAAATACCGGGAAAGGGTTCGACGGTGGGTGATTTGTTAAAAAAATGTAAGGATACCTCTGAACTTTATATTTTTAACACTCATGAATGCAGCGCGACAGTATGAAATCAGCCTATTACATTACTATTGAAGGAACAATTGGTGTCGGTAAGACCAGCCTGGCAAAAATTTTAGCGGAACGCCTCGAGGCACGACTGGTAATGGAGGAGTTTGAAGAAAATCCATTCTTAGGTGATTTTTATAAAAATCCTGAACAATTTGCTTTTCAAACACAGCTGTTTTTCCTGCTTTCACGCTATCGGCAGCAGCTCGATCTCCAGCAGATGGAGCTGTTCACCAAAGCGGTTGTTGCAGATTATATGTTCGCCAAAGACCGTCTGTTTGCCTCGCTGAATCTCAACGATAAAGAGATCTCGCTCTATAATTCAGTGGCTAACCTGCTCGAGAAAAATGTGACCTACCCTGACCTTGTGATCTATTTACAGTCAGATACGGATCATCTTATGGACAATATTATGAAACGGGGCAGAGACTACGAGCTGAACATGGATTGGAAGTACATCGATGCTCTGAACATGATTTACAACGAGTATTTCTTCCGTTATGATCGAAGTCCGCTGCTGATCATCAATACCAATGACATAGATTTTGTCAATAATGAAAAAGATTTAGCTGAAATTCTCGCCTTTATAAGAACGCCTGCACAGGGGACTAAATTTTTTAATCCAATAAAAAGCAATTTCTGATGAGTCTGTTTCGAATAATTATTTTTATGTTGTTGGGATACTGGTTGTTACGATCTATTGCGGATCATTTGAAGGGCAGGGATGGCGACCACAATTCTCATTCAAAAGTTTCACAAAATAAGGATAAAACGAAAAGGTCTTCCCGAACTGCTGACATGGATATCCAGGATGCAGACTATGAGGATATTGAATGAGGGCAGTGAGAATCCATCAACATGGTGGACCGGACGTCCTTAAAGTGGACGATATTGCGGTTCCCATTTGCCCGGGTGATAAAGTTCTGGTTCAGCTTAAAGCCGCTGCTCTCAATCATCTGGACATCTGGATAAGGAATGGCCTGCCGGGGATGCAGCTCGGTCTTCCTTTAATTCTCGGATCAGACGGAGCAGGAGTAGTTGCCGAAGTCGGAAATTCAGTCACAGGCTGGGCTGTCGGAGACCGGGTAGTTATACAGCCTAACAGATTCTGCGGGCATTGTGACAATTGCCGTTCGGGCAGGCAGAACTACTGCAGTAACTTTGGAATTATTGGCGAGACAGAGAACGGTGTCCAGTGTGATTATTATGCCGCTGACCCCGTGAATCTTCATAAAATGGCAGAGCATCTCTCATTTGAAGAGGCCGCCTCCATGCAACTGGTTTTTCTCACAGCTTATCAAATGCTGGTGAAACGAGCGCACCTTAAAAGATTCGAAACAGTTTTGATTTACGGCGCAACATCCGGTGTCGGCTCATCTGCAATCCAGATTGCGAAGGATATTGGAGCCACCGTCATCGCTACCGTCGGGTCTGATGAAAAACGTGAATATGCGTTTGATCTGGGCTCTGACCATGTCTTCAATCATTCGCAAAGTGAGTGGAATCAGCAGGTGAAAGAAGTTGTCGGAAGGGAGGGTGTCAATGTTATATTTGAGCATCCGGGAGCAGCAACGTGGCAGCAGAGTTTGCGGCTTTTAGGTTCTGGGGGCAGACTGGTCACCTGTGGTGCGACAACAGGACCCAATGTCAGCATCGATTTGAGACATTTATTTATGAAACAGCAGAGTATTTTGGGATCGACAATGAGTGACCTTGAATCTTTTATTGAAGTGCAGGAAAAAATTCATATGCAAAAATACAAACCTTTCGTCGACCGGGTTTATCCCCTTGCCGAGGTGGGGGCTGCTCATGAAAGAATGGAGAACCATAAACAATTTGGGAAGATCGTATTATCCCTGTGAGCAAGACTCAAATGATAATGAAAGCTTCCCCCAACTTACTGTTATCTGAAAATATAGATAGTGAGGGAAAATAATGAATTTTACACTAAAAAGGATTTTCATAACTTTAGTGATAATTATTGGTAGCCAAAGTGCATTTGCAGATTTACATCGGGGAGTTTCGCTTGGACTCACGAACAGAGGCACCGGATTGAATTATGTGCTGGCTTATAATTATTCTCCCGTACTGCAGATGAACATCAGTGCCGGACTGCACTTTGAGAAAAAAGATTACGATTTTGTAATTTATAACAACGGGATTTCAGAGAACACGAAGAAACTCGTCACTTATCTGCCCGTGAGTGTGGGGTTTTCAAAAGTGCTCTTCAACGATGCCTTGGCAGGTACCTTCAGGCCTCTGATCTATGGTGAAGGGAGTGTTATCACGGGATTGGGACGGTTTAAAGACCTAACTTCGAATGCTTATGAATTTTCTACATATTGGTCGATTGGTCCCGGAGTTCAATTTGGTTACGGCAAATCAATGACACAGATCATCGTTGCCTATACTTCTAATAAAAAGGTGGACGGATCAATACTGATAAAATTATCACTATTCTGGAAATGAGTGGAGCCTTTATGAAAGACTGTCTGTTTTGCAAAATTGTTCGTAAAGAAATTCCCGCGAATATTGTCGATGAGAACGCGACCTGCCTCGCCTTTAAAGATATTGACCCAAAAGCACCCGTACATATTCTCATAATTCCCAAAGAACATCTTGGTTCAACACTTGATTTCAATAACGATAACGCTTCCCTTATGAGTGATATGGGGCTTTTAGCCAATCAGATCAGTAAAAAATTGGGTATTGATAAAACGGGGTACCGTTGGGTAATAAACACGGGGCAAGAGGGCGGACAGGCAGTCGATCACTTGCATTTGCATCTTCTTGGAGGTCGTCAAATGACATGGCCTCCGGGATAAACCAAATGATCCTCATCAATCAGCAGAGTTGTTTCAAAATACTATCTTTGGATTGAGTAAGGTCGATCAGTAAACCCAAGATCATTCAGCAGCTTTTGACTAATCTGTGAAAACATAGATGTATATATCAAAATTACATATACAGGGATTTAAATCTTTCCGTAATAAAACAGACCTTCAATTTGGCGAGGGGATCACTTCTATTGTTGGACCGAATGGCTGCGGGAAATCGAATATTGTAGATGCCATTAGATGGATTCTAGGCGAGCAGAAAACGAAAGTTCTGCGCTCACTGAAGATGGAAGACGTAATTTTTAAGGGAGCAAGAAATTATAAGCCTCTCGGGTATTGTGAAGTTTCTCTCACTGTCAATAATAACAAAGGCCGTCTCCCTCTTGAATATACCGAAGTAGAGATCACCAGACGGTACTATCGCAGTGGTGAAAGTGAATATTTCCTCAATAAAGTTCCTTGCCGGCTAAAAGATATCACAGGCCTTTTTATGGATTCCGGTCTTAGCCCCACCGCCTACTCCGTTATAGAATTAAAAATGATTGATTCGATCGTATCCCAAAATCCTGATGAGCGGATAAAATTATTCGAAGAAGCAGCGGGTATTAATTATTATAAGCAGCAACGTCACACGACTCTGCGAAAACTTGAATCGGCGAAGGTAGATCTGGATAGGGTATCAGATATTATCCTTGAAGTTGAAAACAGTGTAAATGCCCTTCGATTACAGTTAAAACGATTTGAGCGTCATAAAAAACTTTCAGATAAACTGGTTTCGTCCGAAATCCTTTTGGCTCAGGCAGAGATCCAAATTTTAGATATGGAAGCTGCTCCACTATTGGCTAAAGTCTCGGAACGGAAAAGCAGACAGTCGTCTCTTTCGGGGCAGGTCAATCTTGATGAAGAACTCATCGCAGAAACGCAGGGAAAATTTAAGGCAGCTAAAGCCGAACTGGAGGAATACAGCCTTTCTGTGAGTACACTCGAAAAACAACTCAGCGAAATCAACAATAATCTACTGATTTGGACGGAGCAAAAAAAAGCAGGTGAATTACGGATCAAGCAGTATTCTGACGAATCCGTTCAGACCAGGACCCGGATTGAGACAATTAAAACACAGATAGAAGAGTTGCAGGCAGAAGTTGACGGACTTCAACCCAAAATAGTTCTGCAAAAAGAAGCTTTCAGGAAGAAATCACAAGAGTTTGATAATGTTGCTTCCAAACATCGGAATGCAGAAGATCACTACAATTCACTGCGAAAAAAACTTGAAGCACAGATGGAGAGGGTTTATCAGGCAGAGACGGGTTTTCATAAAACCAGAGTCGAAATCGAAGAGAAAACCCACCTGATTGAACGCCTGCAAAAGCAAAAGGAAGATTTCCTCGAAAGACTATCCTCGCTTCAGTTTGAGGCAGATGAGCTTCAGGGGAGACTGAATCCGTTAGAAAAAGAAAATTCCGAATTGAGTTTGGTAATTGAAAAACTGCAGGATCAACAGGCCCATGCAGAAGAGTTGTTGATTTCGGAAAAAGAAACTTTTTCAAATACACAATCAGAGCTTTCAGCGTTGAACTCACGGCATCAGTTTTATCAAAATATTATCTCCTCTCACGAAGGGAAACCCTCAGGCACAAAGCACATTTTGAACAATCCCAAAGACTTTCACGGGATTATTGGCTGCATATCTGAATTGCTCGGTGTCGATGAGGATTACCGCTTTGCAGTAGAGACAGCTCTTGGTGAATCACTTAACTATCTTGTCGTTGACAGTGTAAATAATGCTCATAAAAATCTGGAGGTTCTTAAACGTAACACAAATTTTAGTATCAGTTTTATCGTACTCGATCAATTGGAAAAAGTATCCCTATCAAAACCGGATAGAGACCTACCCGGTGAAAAACTGGTTTCTCTTTTAAAATTCGATAAAAGATTAAATGGATTATTCGAATTCCTTCTGGGAGATGTTCGGCTTATTGAATCTTATGATCACATCCGTACTATCAAATCCTCCCTACGAAGACAATTCAATTGGGTGACCAGGGATGGTGATTACACAGGCCGATCCAGTGTTATTAAATTCAGGGGAAAATCAAAGGAATCCCTGATTGGGCGGCAGGATCAACTTAATAAATTAGAAGGTGAAATTCAGACCGCAAAAGAAAAACAGTCGAGCACAGAAAACAAAATCGAGAAATACCGCAAGCAAGCAGATCTCGTTCGATCTAGTTTAAAAAATAAAGTGAAAGAGCTTGATCAATCTGTTGCGAAAACCAATCAGCTCGAAAAGGATCTAACGCGGTGTAAATATAACTGCCAGCATCATAAAGATCGACTAAATGAAAATGACCAAACCATTGCAGATAGCCGGAAAGGTCTAAAGCTCTTAGCTGATAAGCACACAAAATT
>CAZIYQ010000108.1:0-9442 GCA_964543505.1 uncultured bacterium
CTATTCTCTTGTCAGCCGCTTTTGTGACCAGGTTGCTATTCTACAATGTACCTCAACCTATCCCTCTTCATTCGAAGAGATCAATTTAAATGTGATCAAAACCTATCTGGAGGAGTTCCCCAAGGCAGTCATTGGTTATTCGGGACATGAACTGGGGATTGCGATTCCACCTGCCGCCGTTGCCCTGGGAGCCCGTATTGTGGAGCGGCATTTTACGCTGGACCGCACCATGAAAGGAGGCGATCACGCCGCTTCGCTGGAACCACCGGGTTTTGCTAAAATGGTCAGGGATATTCACCACATTGAACTCGCAATGGGTATCTTTGAAAAACAGATCCAGGAATCTGAAAAACCAATCTTTAAAAAACTGGCTAAAAGTCTGGTTACGCTGGTGGCGTTGCACAAAGGTGAAACTATCACGCGGGAGCAACTCACTACCAAGGGTCCCGGGACCGGAATCTCTCCAACACTGTTGAATCTTGTGGTCGGAAAAAAAACTCTCAAGGAGATTGCCCCGGACACTGTGATCATCAATGAAGATGTGGATTGGAATTCCTGAAATTAAAGCGTTATGCGATTGAACATACCCAATTCCCCTGCGAAAACCCTGACAAAACCTATCAAACTGGTCGGCACTGATATAGATGGCGTCTGGACAGATGCCACCATGTACTATACCGCAGCCGGTGATTTCATGAAAGCGTTTTCAACTTATGATGGCGCAGCTGTTCAATTACTGCGTGAGGCAGGAATCGAGGTTGTGATCCTCTCAGGGGAAGATACGGAAATTGTCAGAAAACGCGCAGAGAAACTGGGGATCACCCGGTTTTGGCTTGGAGAAAAACACAAACTCAAGCGCATGCAGTATATTTGTCAGACTTTGGAGATAACATTAGAGGAAGTTGCCTACATTGGCGACGACCTGAACGACCTGGACCTATTGAAAGCGGTAGGCTTCTCGGCATTGCCCCCAAACAGTCCTATCCAGCATCGCTTCACTCCTGATTATGTGACCCTTCGGCGAGGGGGAGAGGGTGCCTTTCGGGATTTCGTTGAAGAATTGCTCAATCTGACTCAAAAACAATAAGTAGGAACATCTTTCCGCCCTATTGTTATGCTTTATTTTTTCTTTTATACTTTATTCTCCCCTGTATTTTTTATTGTACTGGTCCTAATTTCATTTTTCAATCGTAAAATCAGGCTGCATCTGTGGAGTGGTCCGAAAAGTTTAAAAAGGGCTGTGGAGATACTTTCTGCATACGGTGGAGATAAAATAGTGGTTGTGTTTCATGCTGCTTCCGCCGGCGAATTTGAGCAGCTTAAGCCGGTACTCGAAGCCATGGATCGTAAAAAATATTATCTTGTGCAGACCTTTTTTTCACCAACCATCTATCAAAAGGCCTGTGATTCCGATTTGTTTGATGTTTGTCTCTATCACCCTTTTGATTTTCCCTGGTCTGCGCGAAATTTCTTTAAGAAGCTTCATCCTGCTTATTACATTCTTACGAGGCATGATATCTGGCCCCAACATCTGCACACTGCCAGGAGAATGGGAATTAGAACCGTGTTGATCAATGCAAACCTGCATGAAAAATCCAGACGGCTACATCCCTGGCTGAAGCCTTTTAATTATTGGCTCTTCGATCATTTTGATTTAATTACAACCGGATCTAGGAGAATTAATGCCCGCCTTTCACAATTCTGTACTGGAAAAAAAGCTTTTGTCACCGGTGATACTCGCTTTGATCAGGTAATCCGCCGCAGTCAATTGGATAAACCGGACTTGCTGCCAAAGACATTTTCTAAAACAAAAAATATGATATTCGGCAGTATTATTCCCAGCGACCATCCTCTTATTTTTGGGGCACTGGAAAATGCATATCCCGAGGGCACAAAATCCCTGGAGTCCAGGAATCAAAGACTTATTCTCGTCCCTCATGAAGTTCATGAAACTGATTTGCTGGTGATCGAAGGAAAACTATCGGAACTGAATTTTGCCGCGGTGCGTTACAGCAAACTCATGTCGGAATCAGAGACACAGGTCGTTATCGTGGATAAAGTTGGGATCCTCCCCGATTTGTATCGCTATGCCCGCTTGGCCTATGTGGGAGCGAGCTTCGGAGGAGGTGTTCATTCCGTAGTGGAACCTGCCGTTTACGGAACCGTGGTTTCGTTTGGTCCCAAAATCCATATTCTCGATGAGGCTATTACAATGTATGAGCAAGGTATTGGCAGAATGGTAAAAACGCCAGAGGAACTGACGGCTTTTATAACTTTGCTCGGAGACGACAGCGCAGTTTCTGAATTATCGCAGATGACCCGGAAATTTGTCCTTGACAGGAGCAATACGATCCCTTATTTGCTACAATTGATTTTTAAAGAAGCAAACTAATGAAATTTCTTTTAAGAATAATATTTTCTCTGATCATCTTTTTTAGCCTGGTTGCAAGCCAGCAGGACTCCACTTACGTCAGTGAAAAACTCTTTTTTTCAGCAGGTTTCCGCTGGTTTTCGGCCGGGGAGGCATCACTGGAGATGAAAAAAGACACGCTCAACGGAGAAGTGGTTCTGCATCTACTGTCAGAGACACACTCTAATTCCTTGCTGGATCGATTCTACAGGGTCAGGGATAAAATCAGTGTATGGAGTGATCCGGATAATTTCACGTTGCTAAAAATGGTTAAGAACATCCACGAAGGCAAATATAAAAGACAGCATACCGCATTAATCGACACTGTCAGTGGAATGGCCGTTTCGGAAAAAGGCAGTGTGGCTTTTGAAGGGAAGTTGTATGATCCTTTCACCATTATATATGCGCTGAGACAAGAAAACCTTCTGGTAGGGAATACTTATCACTTTTCAACTTATGACAACGGTAAGATCAAAGAAATTTACGTTGTGGTATCAGAAGAACAGCGCATGGCAGTCCCTGCTGGAATATTCAATTGCTTCGTGATCTATCCGGCCTCGGCTGATGGAAAACCCCTGTTAAAAAATAAAGGTCAGATGAAAGTCTGGATATCGGATGATGAGCGCAGTCTTCCTGTCCGTATTGAACAAAAAACAAATGTCGGCTCCATGCTGTTGGAATTAAAAGAGATTGTTTACACAACCCTAAAAGAGCCGGGATATATCATTGAACATGACCAGGACGAAGAGAGTGAGCAGGAATAACATTCCTGCCTGAAGAATTCCCAATTTAACTTTATTGGATAATTTTCTGCGAATGACGGCTTCTATTACCGAAACGATAATATGACCTCCATCGAGTCCGGGAATTGGTAAAATATTCAGTAATGCAAGGTTGACACTGATGATCGCCATGAAGTTAAAGAGTGCGATGAATCCTGCTCTTGCTGATTCGCCCGCCATTTTTGCTATCATGACCGGACCACCAATCTCTTTGAATTCAGCTTTTCCGGTCAGGATCATTTTTACAGAGCTAAAGGTAATTTGTAGCCAGTAGCCGGTTCTGGAAAATCCTTCAGCCAGTGACTCCCTAAAAGTTGCCGGGTGAACGATAACTTCTGGCCCAATACCGATCATTCCCAACTCTTGAATCTCGCCGTCAACGGGCATTTTACTGGCAATCGTCAAAACGGAATCATTGTGCATGACATTGTCTCTCTGCCAGTTCACTTTGATCATCTCTCTCGGACGCTGGTGCACAATTCGTGTCATATCATCCCAGGTAGTAATCGCTTCATCATTGATGGCCAGGATCTGATCACCAACTTTTAAGCCCAGGCTGTCTGCCGGATAATCCGGGATAACAGATCCCACCAAAGGACGCTCATCGGCTATTCCAATACCCAACTTAAAGGTAATGATGGTAAAGATTACTATCGCCAGGAGAAGATTCATCAATACACCGGCAGAAGCGAAGAAGATCTGCTGGAAGAAGTTTTTGGACTGATATTCATAATCGGCATTCTCGGTTGTGGCATCCATGCTCTCGTCGATTATGCCCGAAACTTTAACATAACCGCCAAGAGGAAACAAGCCGATGCCGTACTCCGTTTCGCCAATCTGTTTTTTGATACCCAATCCGAAAAGGTTGAAGCCCAGGTAGAATTTTTCCACCTTCATTCCAACTGATTTTGCGGCAAGAAAATGTCCAAATTCATGAACAAAAACCAGCACACCCAACAAGAAAATAAATGCAAATAACGTAACCAAAATTTATCCTTTTATTAGTTTTTCGACCTCGAAAGTTGTCCACTCGGCTGCTTGGTCAATGTCGTTCAAGGTTGGATTTGAAATGAGGTCATGGCGATCCATGGCCAACTCGATGATTTCAGGAATTTTTGTAAATCCAATTTGATCGTTTAAGAAGGCAGCAACGGTGAGGTCATTGGCAACATTCAAAACGGCGGGCATCGTGCCCCCTGCATTAAGTGCTTCGTAGGCCAGTCGAATGCAGGGGAATTTATCAAGATCGGGTTCTTCAAAATCGAGGGCTCCAATCCTGGTGAAATCCAGGTGCTCCCACCGGGTAGGCAAATGATCCGGGTATGCAATAGCATATTGAATGGGAATTTTCATGTCGGGAATCCCCAGTTGTGCCTTCACAGACCCATCTACAAATTCAACCATGGAATGAATGATCGACTGTGGATGGATCACGATATCGATTTTATCCGCAGGTATTCGAAATAGCCAGTGAGCTTCAATAACCTCCAGCCCTTTGTTCATCATGGTTGCGGAATCGATGGTGATCTTTGCCCCCATGCTCCAGTTTGGATGTTTGAGAGCTTGTTCTTTCACAATTTTAGTGAACTCTGTTTTTGGCAAGGTACGGAATGGGCCTCCCGATCCGGTGAGAATTAGCCTGCGGATCTGAGCCATGTTCTCTCCTTTGAGGCATTGCCAGATGGCGCTGTGTTCACTGTCAATGGGGTAGAGTTTCAACTGATTATTATCGAGCAAATCATTGATCACACTACCGGCCATCACCAGACTTTCTTTGTTGGAGAGTGCAACTTCTACACCGGCTTTCAGGGCATCGATCGTCGGCTGCATCCCAGCCGCACCGACTAATCCATTGACCAACAGATCGATGTTGTCTCGAGATGCAAGTTCTAATAGCCCGGCCCTCCCGGACAGCATTTCAACGTCATCGTCCTTGAGCAGTTCTTTTAAATCCTTCTCCAATTCCAGTCTCGTGACACAAACGGTTTTTACATGGTACATTCGAGTCTGTTCGGCAAGCAAGGCGATGTTAACATTTGTGCTTAGCGCGGTGACGGAGAATTTTTCCGGGAATTGCTGAATGACCTCCAGCGTCTGAGTCCCAATGGAGCCCGTCGAGCCGAGAATCGTCAATTTTTTCATAAGGCGGCCGAGAGAGAGATCAGTGGATGCAACCGTGTGTTCAGGCTCAGAGGAATGTCACTGCCAATTTGAAGCAGCAAGCCCCACGGCAACTGTTTCAGGAGATAAATATGAAATTCATCATCATGCCATTTCGTGTCAAAAAGCCTTTGCCAATCCAGTTTGATATTATAATGTTTAGAGGGAATTGTGGCAGCCATTTTCAAGTGATAGTAACGATAATCGTTTGCGTTTTTAAACCTGATCCGGTGCATACCAAACCCGATCGAGGCAGCGTATTGAGTAAAGAAGGTTCCCCCGGGTAAATAAGAGACCCCCATATTCAAATATAGGCTGATATCACTATTATTGCTGATGGGTTGTATAGTACCCAGCAGGTTGAGGTTTGGGGATGCCCACCAGTTTCCTGTCAGCCCCGGTTGAGAAACGAGGGAATGGGAGAATGTGGAGACACTCAGATCGGAATATTCAATAGGCGTGTCAATGAGGATGCTGTAGGATCTAGCGAGGTCTGATTCCATTTCACTGCCGGCAAGGAAAGAAATCAAGATTAAGGTTATACACCAGCTCGATAATTTTGGTGGTTTAAATAATGCCACGATCACTTTTTTCGATGAAAGTGATGATATTATTCAACTCATCTGTTAATTCCATTTCCGCTCGAATGGATTTCAGAGCTTGTGTCACATTTTGGTCGGATCTGTAAATGCGGGTGTAGGCTTTTTTAATTAAGGACCGTGTTTCCCTGTCAAAACCCCGCCGGCGAAGTCCTATTGCATTGATTCCAGCAAAAGCCATAGGTTCACCTGATGCAAGAATATAGGGAGGGATATCTTGTACGACGCGGTAAGCGCCTCCAACAAAAGCGTGATCTCCGACGCGGCAGAATTGGTGAACGGGCGTGTGGCCACCGATGGCAGCGTGATAACCAATTTCCACATGTCCGCCGAGTGAAATGCCATTTGCAAGAATAACGTTATCAGCGATATCACAGTCATGCCCAACATGTACATAGGCCATGATGAGACAATCTTTGCCAATACTTGTCTTGCCACGAGCATTGGTACCCCGATTAAGAGTGCAGTACTCTCTAATCGTTGTGTTATCGCCGATTTCAAGTAGTGTTTTCTCACCACCAAATTTCAAATCCTGGGGAATTTCCCCTAAAATAGCACCAGAAAAGATGCGGCAGTTGTTGCCCAAAATGGTCCCCTCTTTAACCACGACATGCGAGGCGATTTCAACATTTTGGCCAATTTCGGTGTTTTTTTCAATGATCGCAAAGGGACCAACGGATATTCCATCGCCTAATTTTGCGGAAGGGTCAATAATTGCATTGGAATGAATCAAAGTCTTACCCAGTTTTATCAACGACCGATGCCATCATTTCAGCTTCTGCAACCACCTGATCATCAACATAAGCTTTGCCCTTAATGCGGCAGGTATTCATTCTGAATTTGAGCAATTCGACTTCAAAAAAGATCTGATCGCCAGGAATAATGGTTTTACGAAAACGGGCATTTTGAATGGCGGTAAAATACATCAATTTCGTATCCGGATTTGGAATCGAATTGAGAATTAAAAATCCACCGGCCTGGGCCATGGCTTCAATAATCAAAACCCCGGGCATGACCGGTTGTCCCGGAAAATGACCTTGAAAATAGGGTTCATTTATGGTCACATTTTTAAGTGCATGAACAAGTTTACCGGGCTCAACATCCAATACCCTGTCGATGAGCAGGAAAGGGTAGCGATGAGGTAGAATTTGCAGAATAGCGTGGATATCAAATTTAGCCTTTGTGGAAGCCTGTCTGCGTTTTTTATCCAATATTTTTTTTTGATAGACCTTTTTAATATTTCTGACCAGTTCAACATTGGCCGCATGACCACTGCGAGCCGCGATCACATGTCCACGAATGGGCATCCCGAGAAGCGCAAGATCGCCAATGAGATCTAATACTTTGTGCCGGACCGGCTCGTTTGAAAAACGCAGTTTCACGCCATTGAGCATACCGTTTTCTCCGGTAAAAATATCCGACTTGATCTTGAACATTTTCCGGATAGTATCCAATTCATCATCACGAACTTTCCGATCGAGAAAAACTAGGGCGTTATCGATACCTCCACCCTGGATCAGCCCTAATTCTTTCAATTCTTTGATTTCAGAAAAGAAACAAAATGTTCTGGCTGGAGCGATCATGCTGATAAAATCTTCCTCCAGCGAATAGATGGCCGTGTATTGAGTGCCGAGTGATTTAAAATGATAATCCGTCATGAAGGTGATACGGAAACGGTCAGATGGCAGGACATGAATATCCACACCCCTCTCGGGTTCGCTATAGGTAATGGTTCTGTCAATGATGAGTTCGTCCCGGTGGGCATTCTGCTCTTCAATTCCAGCGGCAAGCAGCAAGTCAACGAAGGGCTTTGCACTGCCGTCCATCACCGGGGGTTCTTTATTCGTCATTTCTATGAGCACATTGTCAATTTGTAGGCCGCTTACTGCTGCCAGAACATGCTCAACGGTATGAATCCGGTTGCCGTTCTGCCCAATCGTAGTACCTCTGGAAATATCTATTACGTGCTCAATATCAGCCAGAATTTCAGGGCAATCCGGTAAGTCTTTGCGTTCAAAACGAATACCCGAATTTGGATCAGCTGGTTTAAAAACGATGGTCGAATCGACGCCCGTATGCAGTCCCACTCCGCTGATGCTCATTTCTTTGCGGATTGTTCTCTGATACTTGGAGTGTTGATAGGTCTTTTCTGACACAATTACTCCTTACTCATATTTTTAAGGGCGGATTCCAATGTGCGGATACGTGACAGGAGGTCTGGTAAGCGGTTTATGATAACCTCCTGTTTCAATCTTGTTTTATGGTTTCGCGCGGGGATCCCAGATACGAAAGAGCCCGGTTTCAGGGAATTGAATACTGCGGTCTTCGAAGCAATCACACAGCGGTCTCCCACGGTTATATGGTCCACGATCCCGACTTGGCCGGCGATAGTCACATAATCTCCAATTTTTGTGCTGCCGGCGACACCAAGTTGAGCCGCAAAGAGACAATACTTTCCGATGACTGCATTGTGGCCGATCTGTATGAGATTATCCATCTTCGTCCCATCACCAATGACCGTATCCTTAAAAGTGCCTCTGTCGATAGTACAATTTGCACCAATCCAGACATTATTTCCGATCTTTACCGAACCAATTTGGGGTATTTTTTGGTGCTCACCTTCAACGGTTACCCAGCCAAATCCATCCGCACCGATAACAGTTCCTGAATCAATTGTGACATTATCTCCCAAAGTAATGTTATCGTACAGAGTGACATTGGCATTCAGAGTAACTTTTTTCCCCAAAATAGCATTTGATCCTACATAACTCCCGGCTCCAATAAAACTTCTATCCCCAATTATTGCACCATCAGCAATGACTGCTGATGGTCCAACGCTTACATTTTTTCCAAGCTTGGCATTGCCGATGACAGCTTTATCGTCGATGCCTGTTTTTTCACTTTTTCGGCTATTGAACATTTGCAGAACCTGTGAGAATCCATAGACGGGATTTGCAACTTTAATGAGCGTTTTCCCATTGTTGGGTAAGTCAAAATCAGAACCAACGATGACAACCGAGGCCTTGGAAGTATTAAAATATCTGAAATAGGCAGGATTGGAGAGAAAAGAAATTTTTCCGGCCGTCCCGTTTTCAAGTTCGCAGACACCATCAATGACGAGATCTTCGTCACCGATAACTTCCCCCTGGAGGGTTTCCGCAATTTGTAAAACGGTTATCAATATTTATTCATTTGTATCAGGTACGGATGCTTTTCTAAGTTCCTCCAGCACAGCTTCAGTCATGTCATGTGAATCCAAAGCATAAACAATTGCACCGGAATTTGCATCTAAAATATAATCATACCCGCGTTCAGCACCAACTACCTTAATTGCTGCATCAATTTTTGCTAAAATGGGTTTGAGGAGTTCATTTTGTTTTTGATAAATCGCACCATTGGGACCAAATTTTTCCATTTGATAGGTCTGAACACTCGCTTCAAGATCATTGATCTCATTTTGTTTTTCAGCCCTCTTGGATTCACTGTAAAGC